>JAYTGZ010000230.1:0-3607 GCA_043733025.1 Pseudomonadota bacterium
CGCGCTTCCAAATCCTGGTGGGCTTTGGTCGCGTCTTTTAACGCATAGGTCTGGCGCACATCGATTTTCACCTTGCCGGAACCCACCACACCGAACAAATCGTCGGCGGATTTCACCAGGTCGTCGCGCTTCGCCATGTAAGTCATCAGCGTCGGGCGCGTCACGTATAACGAGCCCTTGCCCGCGAGTATGCCGGGATTCAGATCCGGCGCATTACCCGACGAGTTGCCGAATATCACCATCAGGCCGAGGGGCGACAGACAGTCCAGCGACTTCATAAAGGTGTCCTTGCCGACTGAGTCATACACCACGGGAACGCCCTTGCCGCCGGTGATTTCTTTCACCCGGGCGACGAAGTCTTCGCGCGTGTACACAATCGGGTGATCACACCCGTTCGCCTTAGCCAGCGCCGCTTTTTCGTCGGAACCGACGGTGCCGATGACCGTGGCGCCCAACGCCTTCGCCCATTGGCACAGAATCAGCCCAACGCCGCCGGCGGCTGCGTGGGCGAGGATCGTGTCGCCGGCTTTGACGTTGTAAGTGCGGCGTAGCAGATATTGCGTCGTCAAGCCTTTCAGCATCATTCCGGCAGCTTGCTGATCGGTGATGCCAGCGGGAATTTTCACTAGGCGATCGGCGGGGATAAGGCGTACTTCCGAATAGGCGCCCACCGGGCCACCCGCATAGGCCACGCGGTCGCCCACGTTCAGGTAATCCACATCGGACGCCACGGCCTCCACCACGCCGGCGGCTTCCAGTCCGATGCCGCTCGGCATGGGCAAGGGATACAGGCCGCTGCGATGGTAAGTGTCGATGAAGTTCAAGCCGCAGGCGAGGTTCTTGACCCGCGCCTGGCCGGGACCGGGTGCGCCGACCTCGACCTCTTCATACTTCAATACTTCCGGGCCGCCGGTTTGATGAAAACGGATTGCTTTTGTCATGTTGGTTATTTTCCTGAGAGAAAGATAGAGCGGTTAACGGATCAATTGTTCAATGTAATCGGCGCCGAGCCCGGCATCGGCGTAATGCTTGCGCCACGCAGACACGCTCGTCGTCGGGAACGGCCTGTACGGCGATCGTCGATTCGATACCGTCGATCTGCTTGAAACCAGTGCGAGAAAATGAACTTGTCACGCATTCTCACGCGCGAGGCTCCTCGGAAGATTGGGCGACGCCTCTATTTTAGCTTTTCAGGGAAGCCGACGCAAAGCAAACTACCACCCAGGACTTATAGGTTGGACTGAATGCAATGAAGCCCAATGCTTTGCAGTCGGTTCGCGTTGCCCTCCACCGGCTCAGACGAGGTTGGTATAGGTTAGTCAAAACTGATGCCGCCACGAGGCAAGCGGAACAAAGCGCTCAGGGCATGCCACGCCAGGAACCAGTATCCATAGGATTCCTGGCGCGCTCTACGCACCAGACCGCGCTAAATCCGCTTTACTTCCCCATCAACGCCGGAACCGATTTCAGCAAGCGATTCTGCATGCGCACGAAGTACGGGCCTGCCTTCGCGAGATATGCCTGCCACGCTGGATCAGCTTGCATCTGGGTGCGCTTTTGCTCGCGCTCTGCCATGCTCTCATAGGCCCACATGTGGACGATGTGGTTGATCTCGCCGACCTCGACAATGAAATAGCCGTAGGGCTTGCCGAGGTGCTTGGTCTGGGGAGCATAGCCTTCTTTTTCATAGAGGGCGAGTAGTTCGTTCATTTTGCCGGGGGCGACTTGATAGGTGCGTTCGTCGACGATCATGATTTTCTCCTTTAAAGTTAACAGTTGCCTTCACGTTCCAATTTTTTTATTGCTTCCGCCTGCTCGATGCCTTGCAATGTTTCCGCTTCTTCCAACAGTGCGCGATCGGCGAATTTCACTTCTAATTGGTTGCCGGATTTGTCGCGGTATTCCGTCAACACAATCGAGGTCGCGGCGTCCGACCAGGTTAACGTCTCGCCGCCGGAGTAGATGCATTTTTTTGGAAACACGTCACGCTTATATTTTTTTCCGAGGACGCGCTCGAACTCGGCTTTGACGGTGGTGTAGTGATATTGCCGGAGTGTGAGCAGAATGAATTCCAGCTTGTCTTTGTAGAAAAATATCGTCGGCAGCGCGTCGGTTTCCTTGCGGAATCGTGCGAGCGTGGCGAAGCTATCCAAGATGGGTTTCACTAACTCCGGCTCCACATCGCCGCCGTTCTGTTGCGCCATGCAATCGGGGCAGCGCCCCGCTGGGTCCACGCCGGTCACTTTGGTGAACTCCGCGGCGGCCATGCCCAAGCTGAGCGGGCCGAATTTGCGCGGTAGCGTGTCTGCGGCGCGAGCCGTGGTCATCAGCGCGCCTAACGCGATAACCGCGATCAAATTTCTAGGCGACACGTGCGTTCCGTCCCGTGAGGGGATACTGCGGATCGTTGTAGCCCGGCGTCGAGGGATGACCGGGCTGCACCAGGCGGTTCACCAGCGCTTCGTCTTCCGCAGTGAAAGTTTGCTTCAGCGCGCCGAGGTATTCGGTCCACTGTTCCATGGTGCGTGGACCGGCGATAACGGAGTTAATCGTTTTATTGTTGAGCACCCAGTTCACCGCGAACTGCACGGCGGTCATGCCGCGTTTCTCCGCGTGGGCTTTGATCTTTTGCGCCAGTTGCATCGACTCTTCGCGGAATTCCGTTTGCATGATGCGCTTATCGCCACTTCCGGCTCGGCTTTCGGACCCGGGCGCTGCCCCAGCCTGATACTTACCGGTGAGTACGCCACGCGCCACCGGGCTGTAAGGGACGCCGCCGATGCCGAAGTGCGCGCAGGCTGGCAATATTTCGACTTCCGGCAGACGATTCATCGCGTTGTAATAGGGCTGACAGACCACCGGAGGCGGTACACCGAGCTCTTTGCAGGTCTGCATCACCAGCGCAATGCGCCAGCCGCGAAAGTTGCTGATACCGAAGTAGCGGATCTTGCCAGCGCGAATCAGGTCGCCGAAGGCGCCGATCGTTTCATGCAAGGACGTGCCGGGAAAGTCCAAATGCGCATAGTAGATATCGATATAGTCCGTGGAAAGCCGCGCCAGGCTTGCCTCGCAGGCCAGCATGATCCAGCGGCGGCTCAGGCCGCGGTCGTTGGGATCGGTGCCCACGGCATTGCCGACCTTGGTAGCGAGGATCCAACGACTGCGCTTGTCCGCGATCAGCTTTCCCGTCACACGTTCCGATTCGCCGTTGACGTAGGCGTCCGCTGTGTCGATGAAATTGATTCCGGCGTCATGGCCGGAATCGACGATACGCTGCGCTTCGTTGATGTCGGTCCGATCGCCAAACAACATGGTTCCAATGCAAAGGGGTGAAACGTTGAGGCCGCTCGTGCCGAGCTGACGATAATCCATATGATCTCCTTTTCGCTATTTTACTCGATCGTGCGAAAATCTCTCTCGCTGAATGTTCATAGATGTTTGCAACAATAGCCGTTACTTCCCTCACCCTAACCCTCTCCCCGTCCCTTTCTCATCGATTCGGGAGGGGGACGGGGCGAGGGAATACTCCCTCTCCCGCCCTGGTGGGAGAGGGTTGGGGTGAGGGAGGACTCGGCAAATACTGATGTCAGTCAACTACAAAACGCTC
>JAYTGZ010000231.1:0-2100 GCA_043733025.1 Pseudomonadota bacterium
TGGGCTACATTCCGACCCGGTGCTTGCGCGCCTCTCCGGCGGACCTTCGACGACGCCGTTTCACCGTCCACGATCAGACTGAAACGGGCGTCCACGATCGCTGAAATACGCACCCAGAGCACGCCCGCGAGGGAATGCAGCCCTCTGTTGTGCGCGGCGTGCGACTGCAACGGCCAAGTCGCGGCCGCAGCGCCGGCATACCTCGTGACGATCGAGCAGGCGCTGGATGCGGTGGCGGCGCGGAAAGAGCGCGCCCGGCGGCTGGAAGCGATCGGAGTGGCCACGCCACGGGTCGGTGGCCACGATCCCCTGGGCGAATACCGGCGCCAGGCACAGCAGCTCATCGTCAGGTACGGCGCCGGCGCCGACCTGGCCCGCATGGACTGGATGATCGCCATCGACATGGCCACGTCAGGGCGCTTCACCCAGCAGGACATCGAACGCGGGATCGTGCGCGGGACGCCCAATGTGCAGAGCCGCAAGGCGGTGCACGTCGAGGACTACGCGCGGCGCACGGCGCAGAAGGCTTGGGGTGCGCCCGAGGTGGCGCGGCAGCGGCAGGAACGTCAGCGGCACCTGCAGCAGGAGGCGAAGCGCGATCGGGGAATGGAGCGGTGAGGGGTTCGCAGATCGAGGCCTTGATGCCAGGCGCTTGAACGTCGGCAATGCAGCGAGTTGTCGGTCGAGGTGGGCCGCGAATTCACGCTGTCGACCAAAAGCGGCGATAGCGCCTCGTCTCCGGAAAGTAGCCACCCATCTGTCGGCGAAAAACCGGCCGCGCCCGAGCGGAGTCGATCAGCTTACAGTAACTTCGCCTGCGGGCGTTTCTTGCCTCGCTAACTCTCGCGTTGGAGAGCAATATGCGGCGTCGAAAGAGAATGCAATGCGATTGACTCATTGGCTGGCAACGGCGACGCTTGCAGTGCTGCTTACGGCATGTGCGGGCGTCAGTACCGCACCGACAGCCGTAGCGCGACAGGCTTTGGCTCCAACCGGTAAGCTTCGCGTTGGGCTCCAACTCGGCAGTCCCCACAATGTGATTGCAGACTCCGTGACGGGTGAGATGAAGGGAGTGGGGTTTGACCTCGGAAAGGAGTTGGCCCGGCGCATAGGAGTTCCGTTTGAACCGGTTCTGTACCTATCAGTCGGAGCCCTTCTCGATGGCGGGAAATCCGGTGCTTGGGACGCCGCCTTTGTTGGGTTTAGTCCCGCGCGGGCGAAGGAATGGGACTTCACTGCGCTGCACATGGAAATGGAATTTGGTTATCTCGTCCCCGGCGGTTCTTTCATTTCGACAATTGCTGATGTGGATCGGCCCGGAATTCGGGTTGCCGTGCAGGAGAAGTCCCAGCCGGACGTCTTTCTTTCTCGCACGCTAAAAAATGCCGTAGTCGTACGCGCATCAAGCCTCACCGACACATTGGAAGCGCTGAAATCCGGGAAGGCGGACGCAATCTTCAGCATCAAGCCAAGCCTGTTCGAGGTGTCGAATCAATTGCCCGGTTCTCGGGTCCTCGACGACCGGGCCGGCGTCGATCCGCACGCCATGGCGATGCCGAAGGGACGGGATGCCGGGCTCGCATATGCACGCCAGTTCATTGATGACGCGAAGTCTGACGGGCGAGTCAAAGCGGCGATCAAGAGGGTCGGAATGCGTGGCGCGTTTGTAGCTCCGCTTGAATGATCCTCTCAAACCGAGGCTTGAACAGCGACGCGCGTATCGCGGGCACATGTTGAGCCAAACGTTGAATGTCCGGTTTGCGAACAGGTCCTACACAGGCCGAGGCCAGGCGGAATAATGGCAGCAAGGCGTAGAAGTGAGCGGCCTCGTACCGCTCGTCACGTCAAACCTCATCCTTCCTGCGCGTACAAGGGGTGAGGCTTAAGTTCGGTGATTGGATCCGCCGTCAGGATCATCCCTCAGCAATTCTTCCATCACATCAACAACTTGGCGCCGCCACCGTTAGGCAGCGTCACGGATTCAGGCTACTGTCCTACTTGAAATTTCCAAGCAAGGCAAGATCATTAAGAACGACGCGCTTTGCGCCGACGCCCAAAAGCGCCTAACCCAGCCAAGCCGATTGCCAGACTCGCCATAAT
>JAYTGZ010000232.1:0-4938 GCA_043733025.1 Pseudomonadota bacterium
GACACGCTTGCGCTTGCAAAGAATCCGCAGACGTCGATCATCCTCGGCATTCAACTGAACTGGCTTGGCAACTCGCATGGCACTGACCTCCTATGTGCTTGGAGGTCAGAACTTCATATCAGTCCGTTATTTATGACGCACTACACTAGGGTCTGGGGTGGGTTCACCACGCACGACCTGCACCGCTGCCAGCTTGCCGCCCGCACGGTGGCGCTCGTCTACAACTGGTCGAGCGGGGGGCTGGCCTCGGGCCATTCGTGCGCCTGGTCAGCCCGCACGCGCTCCGCGAGGCTATCACTAGGCGCCCATGGTTGATGTCCTCGGTCGGACGCAGGACGGAACACGCGGGCCAGACGAGACGATGGCCCGAGGCCAGCCCCTCACGCTGACCGGATTGCATGCCGAATTTGGCAAGGCGCGTGATGCCCTGATGCGTGTCTCCGCCTGGCTTCAGGGCTGGGTGGCTCGCGCTGCGGAACTGTTGAACCCAACCACCGTCTGGACTCTCGTCTGCGATCATCTCAAACGCGTTCTCCCAGGCATCGGGCCACCGACGACGCACCGGTTCCTGGAAAATCATGCGAGTGGAGTGGGGTAACTACGGTTTTTAGGCTAACCGTTTCCGGATTTCCCCACTAACTCGGTCACGCGCCAGGCCTTGGTCTTGGAGATCGGTTTGGATTCCTCGATCACCACGACATCGCCTTCGTCGAAGGTGCCTGACTCGACATGGACATGATATTTCTTTGAACGCCGCTGCACTTTTCCGTAGACCGGATGAGTAACGGTACGTTCCACCAATACGGTAACAGTCTTTTGCATCTTCGCACTCACTACTCGCCCGGACAGGCGACGCTTCTCCTTTGTGTCACTCATGTTGCGCTCGCCTTCTGGTTCATGACCGTCTTCACCCGCGCGATGTCGCGCCGAACTTTGCGAATCTCGGACACATTGGTCAGTTGTTGCGTCGCCACTTGCATACGCAAGCTAAACTGCGCCTTACGTAAAGACAGCAACTCCTCGTTCAGCTCCGCGGCTGATTTAGTACGAAAATCTTTAGCTTTCATCGTCTTACCCTAATTGACGCGTGACGAACGTCGTTGCCAGCGGCAGCTTTGCCGCCGCCAACTCAAACGCTTCGCGCGCAAGTTTCTCATCAACCCCGTCCATCTCGTACAGTACCTTGCCGGGCACGATTTCCGCGACGAAATACTCAGGGTTTCCCTTACCATTCCCCATCCGGACTTCTGCGGGTTTCGTGGAGATAGGCTTATCGGGAAAAATACGGATCCAAATACGTCCACCGCGTTTAATGTGGCGTGTCATGGCCCGGCGCGCCGCTTCGATCTGGCGCGCGGTGATGCGTCCGCGCTCCGTCGCCTTCAGGCCGAATTCGCCGAAGCTTACTTTGGCGCCGCGGGTCGCGACTCCGCGGTTCCGGCCTTTTTGCTGTTTGCGATATTTGGTTCTAGCTGGCTGCAGCATTTCTCACTCCCGATTTCCTTGTCTTCTTATCTTGCTCAACCGGTGCGGCAGTCGGTTTTTCACCGGGGCCCATCACGTCGCCTTTATAGACGAGTACACGAACACCGATGACGCCATAGGTGGTTTTCGCTTCAGAAAATCCATAATCGATATCGGCACGCAGGGTATGCAACGGCACGCGGCCTTCGCGATACCATTCGGTACGGGCAATCTCGATGCCGTTCAAGCGGCCCGCGCTCATGATCTTGATGCCTTGCGCACCTAGACGCATAGCGTTGGTCATGGCGCGCTTCATGGCGCGGCGGAACATCACCCGCTTCTCCAATTGACTGGAAATGCCGTCGGCAATGATTTGCGCATCGAGTTCCGGCTTGCGAATCTCTTCGATGTTAACGTGCACGGGAACGCCCATCATCTTCTGCAGGCTGCTACGCAATACTTCTATATCTTCACCCTTCTTGCCGATAACCACACCGGGCCGGGCGCTATAAATCGTGATCTTGGCATTCTTGGCCGGGCGCTCAATGACGATGCGGCCAACCGAGGCGTGCGCCAGTTTTTTCTTCAAGAATGCTCGGACCTGCAGATCGTCTTTGATCATCGCCGCAAAGTTCTTGCCTTCGGCAAACCAGCGCGACGACCAATTGCGATTGACGCTAAGGCGAAATCCGATCGGATGTATTTTTTGTCCCATAACTTATCCTTTATCCGCCACGGTCAAAAAAATATGGCAGGTGGGCTTCACAATACGATTGCCACGTCCTTTTGCGCGGGCGCGCATCCGGCGCAGCATTTCGCCTTTTTCTACATAAATCGTAGCGACCCGCAATTCATCCACGTCGGCACCCTCGTTGTGCTCTGCATTAGCAATGGCGGACTCGAGGACTTTCTTCATGATCTTGGCCGCTTTCTGCGGAGCGAAAGTTAATAGGTTCAAGGCGCGGTCAACTTTAAGACCTCGCACCTGGTCGGCGATCAGACGGCCTTTCTGCGCAGACAGACGAACTCCAAATAATTTGGCAGATACTTGCATCATGAATCCTTTTATTTCTTCGCTGCGGGTGCCGCGACTTTTTTATTGCCAGGATGTCCCTTGAAGGTACGCGTGTGGGAAAACTCGCCCAACTTATGTCCTACCATGTTCTCGGTGACGTAAACAGGTATGTGTTGCTTGCCGTTGTGGACGGCGATCGTGAGTCCCACAAAGTCCGGCAGAACCGTCGAGCGACGGGACCAGGTTTTGATCGGCCGCTTGTCCTTAGTCGCTTGAGCGGTTTCGACTTTCTTAATCAAATGCCCATCGACGAAGGGGCCTTTTTTAACTGAACGTGCCATATCGTATTCCCTTATTTCGCGTGACGGCGGCGAACGATCATTACGTCTGTGCGCTTGTTTTTTCGAGTGCGATAGCCTTTGGCTTGCTGGCCCCACGGACTGACCGGAGGGCGGCCGGCTGCGGTTTTGCCACCGCTACCACCATGCGGGTGATCGACCGCGTTCATTACCACACCCCGTACCGTCGGGCGCACTCCGCGCCAACGCATCGCACCGGCTTTACCGATGGATTCGAGGTTATGTTCTTCGTTACCGACGTCCCCGATGGTCGCGCGGCAATCCACATGTACCTTTCTGATCTCGCCGGAACGTAGGCGCAATTGCGCGTAGCTACCTTCCCGCGCCAGGAGTTGTACCGACGTCCCCGCCGACCGCGCCAACTGAGCGCCTTTGCCGGGCAACATCTCGATGCAATGCACCGTCGTTCCAACTGGGATATTGCGCAACGGTAGCGCGTTTCCCGGCTTGATCGGGGCTTCCGGCCCGCTGATCAGTTCCATCCCGACGGTAATACCCTTAGGCGCAATGATGTAACGGCGCTCACCGTCGCGATAGCACAGCAAAGCCAGGTGGGCGCTACGATTGGGATCGTGCTCGATGCGCTCTACCTTGGCGATGATGCCGTCCTTATTGCGACGAAAATCCACGATCCGATAGTGTTGTTTGTGGCCGCCGCCTTTATGACGGGTAGTGATATGGCCGTTGTTGTTGCGGCCGGAGCCACGGGATTGGCTTTCAACCAATGCCGCGAACGGAGCACCCTTGTGCAGGCCCGGTGTTACCACACGGACCACGGCGCGACGACCCGGCGAAGTAGGTTTAAGTTTTACGAGTGCCATAGCTTTTCTCTATTCGCCAGTAAAATTGATTTCTTGGCCGGGCTTAATGGAGACATAGGCGCGCTTGGTGTCCCCCCGCTTGCCTAGGTATCGGCCGAAACGCTTGGATTTACCCATCGTGTTGGAAACACGCACGCCGGTCACTTCGACTTTGAACATCAGCTCAACAGCCGCCTTTATTTCGGGTTTGGTCGCATCGGGAATCACTTCAAAAATCACTTGATTGAATTTATCCGCGACATAGGTGCTTTTCTCCGACACAATCGGCGCCGCGAGTATCAGCATCAGTCGTTCTTGGCTAGGTTGCGCGGTCATACCAACACCTCTTCCATCTTCTTAACGGCATCGCGGGTCATTAGGACTTTCGCATACCGAACTAAATTGACCGGATCCGCATAACCCGCCTCGACGACCAACACATTCGGCAAGTTGCGTGCGGACAAATATAAGTTTTCGTCGGCCTGTCCCGTGATGATCAGCACGTTATCCAGGCCCATGCTTTTCAGCTTCTGGGCAAGCTGCTTGGTTTTAGGTGAATCGAGTTTGATGTCCTCGACCACGGCCACACGGCCTTCGCGCACCAATTGCGATAGGATGGAACAGATGCCCGCACGATACATCTTCTTGTTCAGTTTATGGCTGAAATTCTCGTCGGGGCTGTTCGGAAAAATCTTACCGCCGCCGCGCCACAACGGGCTGGAGGCCATACCCGCGCGGGCGCGCCCCGTACCTTTTTGGCGCCACGGTTTGCGAGTTGATTTCGCAACATCGCTACGGCCCTTCTGCGCGCGAGTCCCCTGACGAGCATTTGCTTGGTAAGCGGTTACGACCTGGTGAATGAGCGACTGATTAAAATCGCGTCCGAATAACTCGTCGGAAACCGTCACATTCTCGGTCGACTCACCTTTATCGTTGATCAGCGTCAGTTCCATCATGCCCCCGCTTTCACGGCAGGATGCACGATGACATGACCGCCCTTAGATCCCGGCACCGCACCCTTAACCAAAAGCAACTGACGTTCGGCATCGATGCGGATGATTTCGAGATTCTGGGTAGTACGCTTGACCGCACCCATGTGGCCCGACATACGCTTACCGGGAAACACGCGGCCCGGGTCCTGTGCCATGCCGATAGAACCAGGCACATTGTGGGACCGGGAGTTACCGTGGCTTGCACGGCCAGAGGCGAAGTTATAACGCTTGATCGTGCCGGCAAAACCTTTACCCTGGGTCACGCCGGTGACATCCACCAACTGACCGACTTTGAACACGTCAAGCGC
>JAYTGZ010000233.1:0-3427 GCA_043733025.1 Pseudomonadota bacterium
TAGAGGCATTTCGCCTGTCGCGTCATAGACGCAAGCGTGATTCTGGCACAGCACAACTCTTCTCACAATATGCAAAGTTTCAACTTGTTAGTGACTAAGGTTATATGGCCGTGCGAAGCCTCGGCTTGCTCGCTGCGGCGGATTAAAGAATTTGCTGGTCGTTAAAAATGTCTGTATGCCGGATTGGAAGTTGGCGCTACCGCTCGAATTAGCCGAGATTGATGTAGACGACCTTCTGGTACAGAAAGCCCTCCACATGCTGCGGGCCACCCTTGGAGCCGTAGCCGCTCATCTTGATTCCGCCAAAACCAACGCTTGGATCGATCTGGCCATAACAATTCACCCAGAGGGTTCCTGACTTGATGCCATGCGCCATCTTCAGCGCTGTCGAGACGTTCTGCGTCCATACCGCGCCGCCCAGGCCATATTCGGTGTCGTTGGCAAGTCTGAGCGCCTGATCGGCATCGTCGAACGGAATAACCGAGATCACGGGGCCGAAGATCTCCTCGCGTGCGATTGACATCTCGTTGTTGACCCCCGAAAACACCGTCGGTTCAACAAAGTAGCCGCCAGCCAGTTCGCCGCCAAGCCGCTTGCCACCCGCTGCGAGCACCGCTCCCTCGGTACTGCCCAGGCCGACGTAATGCATGACGCGATCGAGCTGTTTACCTGAGATCAGCGGCCCAAGCTGAACTTGCGGGTCAAGACCGTTACCGACTCGCAATGTTCGACTGAAGGCGGTCAGCCGCTCAACAAATTCTTCGTGAATGCTGCGCTGGACAAACAGGCGCGTTCCGGCAAAGCAGATTTGCCCGCTATTGGAGAACGCAGCCATGGCGGCGCCTGGCACCGCGGCTTCAAGATTCGCGTCGGCGAAGACGATATCCGGCGACTTGCCGCCAAGCTCCAGTTGCAGCCGCTTCATGTTGCCGGCGGAGGCCGCCACGACCTTGCGACCCGTCTCGGTCGAACCCGTGAAGGCAACGCGGTCGACGTTCGGATGCGCCGCGAGCGACGCACCCGCCCTGGCGCCGAAGCCAGTCACAACATTGACCACGCCGTCCGGCAAGCCCGCTTCAAGCAACAATTCGGCGATGCGAAGCACCGTAAGCGACGCATCTTCGGCCGGCTTGAGTACCAATGTGCAACCGGTGGCCAGTGTCGGCCCCAGGAGCCACCACTGGCTGATCAGTGGGCCGTTCCAGGGAATGATGCCGCCGATAACGCCAACAGGCGCCTTGACCGTAAACGTAGTGTGGTTGCCGAGCAGAGAATTCTGCAGGGTATCGCCGGAGGCGTTCACGGTCTGCGTGGCATAAAACATGATTGCCTGCGAAAGCCAGCGCTTCAAGCCTTGTGTGCGCGAGATCGGCGCGCCCATGTCGAGCGTTTCAAGCAGCGCGAGCTCATCAAAATGCTTCTCAACGAGGTCATGCACCCGCATCAGCAGGCGCTGACGGTCATAGGGTTTCCAGGTGCTCCACTCGCCCTCAAATGCGCGTCTAGCGGCCTTGACGGCCAGATCGATATCTTCGGCATCGCCTTCGGCAAGCCGGGCGATCACCTTGCCGGTTGCCGGGTTGACCGTGTCGAATTCTTTGCCTGATGCCGACGTCAGCCATTTACCGCCGATGAGAAGGCGTTTGGACGGGCCGGTCAGAAAAGAAGGCGTTGGAATGTCGAAGTTTTGTTGATTTTGCATGTTGATTTCCTTTGAAGGTTTCTTACCAGTCTTTTTCGCTGTCGATCGGGCCGCCCACCGACACCCACTGTCCACCCTGCGCCACCACGCGTTGCAACGTGGTGGCACCGAGGTGCCGCTCTGGCGAGTACGACACCGGTGGAATGATTCCGGTGTCGAAATTGCGAATCGAATGCATCGCGTTCACCAAGGTCTGCCGGTTGACCGGCCCCTCTATGCGTCGGACAGCTTCGACCATGATCTTGGTCAGCGCAAAGCTGATCAATGAAAAGTAATCCGGTTTTTCACTCGGGAAGTACTTGGCGAGGGCGTCGCGGTATTCCTTCACCGCCGGGGCATCGGATGTCACCGGCACGGTGAAAGAAGCCGACTTGATGCCGTCCATTGCCGGCCCGCCCAGTTCCAGCGTCGAATTCGCGACCGCGGGCGCATAGGCATACAAAGGACCCTTGTACCCTTGCTGGCGCAACTCCTTGGATGCGGCGATGACCTCCGGTTGGCCGAGAATAAATATCACCGCGTCGGGTTTCTTTTTCACCAGCTCCAGCGCTGCCGGGCCGTAGTCGGTGGTTTGCAGCTTGGTTGCAAAAAGCTCCA
Source organism: Pseudomonadota bacterium (assembly GCA_043733025.1). Classification (GTDB taxonomy): domain Bacteria; phylum Pseudomonadota; class Gammaproteobacteria; order Burkholderiales; family JALYOK01; genus JALYOK01. The sequence continues at coordinate 2,300 of JAYTGZ010000233.1, forward strand.
CTGTGGCATCGGACCGCGCTGACTTGACACCGGGGGCAACGTTGACAGCCACGTTCTCGAAGGCGGCCACGGCCGAATGCACCACCACGATGTTCTTGTGGCCGTCCTTTGCCGCCCAGCGCCCGATCGCTCGCGCCTGATTTTCGTACAGGACCAGCGCCCCGAACAGATTCTCTTTCGTAGGGGTATACCAGTCGGCCGCACCGCCATAAGGGTTGATCACGGGGACCTTGGCTTCAACAAACAGGTAGTCGAAGGCCGCAGCCGATTGGGCGGTGCCGAATGGGACCGCGATCGCCAGCACTTCATCGCGGGAAACCAGCTTGCGGGCAGCGGCCACTGTGCGTTGAGCGTTGTAGGCGTTGTCCTCGACGACCAGTGAAAATTTGCGACCCTTGATGCCGCCGCGGTCATTCACCAGGCTCAGATAGGCCTCGATGCCAGCGCGGTGCGGCACGCCATAGGTCGCAAGGGAGCCTGTCAAGGGCATCCAGGTTCCCAACTTGATCTCTTTGTCAGTAACGCCCGCCACTTGCTGGGCAAGCGCGTTGCCAACCACCGTCAAGGTGCCGCAGGCGAAGGCACCACCCAAAATCATCGCCCGTTTTGTCTTGTCAAATTGTTTCATGGTGAAGTTTGATCTCGCTTGTTAAGGGTGAACGCAAGGCTGAACAGTTTCCCGCTATTTGGGGATTGATTAAGGCAGATGGCCGAAAACACTGCCCAGTACAGATGCGGGAAAAGTTGACACGTCGAGCTCTTGCAGCCCGTGCACAATGATTCCCTTTGAGCTTGACCTACCAGTCTTTTTCGCTGTCAACCGGGGTGCCAACCGACACCCACTGGCCACTCTGCGCCACGACGCGTTGAATCGTGCTGGCGCCCAGGTGCCGTTCTGGCGAGTACGAAACCGGTGGAAGAATGCCGCTGTCATAGTTGCGCAACGAATTCATCGCAGCCACCAGCGTCTGCCGGTTAACCGGGCCTTCAATCCGCCGTATGGCCTCAATCGCGATTTTCGTCATTCCGAAGCCGAACAGCGAAACGTAGTCCGGTTTTTCGCTTGGAAAGTACTTGGCCAAGGCATCGCGGTACTCTTTCATGGCCGGGGTGTTGGTCGACAATGGA
>JAYTGZ010000234.1:0-2563 GCA_043733025.1 Pseudomonadota bacterium
CAATCAACGCTCAGGAGCAATTAGCAATGGGAGAAAAACGCCGTGTGCTTAAAAATTAGGCGGGCGGATTTTTAAAAAACAGGGGTTTTCTGCCAGGCACTATCTAAGAGCCTCTCAGGGCAAAGGTATTTCACAAAGCCTTAAGTTTCACATCTTCGAGCCGGCCCGTCGCGATCCACGCCGAGACGTCTTTAGCCAAGCGCGGCTGGTTCGCCACACGTGCGGCCTCTAAAACCAGGCGGGCATCGGCGGGTTCTTTTTGAATCGCCCAATTTTCCACTGCAAGCTGAATTGCTGCCGCCGGGCGATCCATCAAATAAAGCATGAAACGCGCCTCCTCACGCAGGTGCACGCGGTCGTTGCGCAATTGCGCCGCGGCAAACCGCGCGGCGAGCGTGTCGCGGGAAGTTGTCCAAGCGGCGTCGCCGCTCGCCCGCTGCGCCAGGGCAAGTCGCAGCAGCAGGCCGTCGGCCCGTTCACGGCCTTTGAGCAGCGTGACCACCTGCTTCGCGCGGCGCTGGTCAAGCAAAAGATCGGCGTACGCGCCTAGCAAGAATGCATCATTAGGCTCGGCTTTGAGTGCGGCGAGGAAATGCCGCTCGGCTGCCTTTACATCACCGAGGCGCGCCGCCATATCGGCGAGATAAGAAAGCACCCAACCGCGCAAATTCGGCGGCTGATCGGGCAATTGTTCCAGCGCCAGCGATAAACGTTGGTAGGCGGGCTTGAGTTCGCCATTAAGACTTTGCACCGCTGCAACACAGGTTGCGGTCACGATGGCTGGCGCGATCCTGGCGAGCGCGCGGCATTCCCGCTCGGCTGCGTCCAGTTGTCCACGTACCTGCAGCACCACGGCCTTAGTCAACCGCGCTTGGCCGTGTTTGGGTTCGCGGCTTAGCACGCGATCAAGATCAACGAGGGCAAGATCGAAACGATGCTGGTTCTGATGCAACGTCGCACGCAGCACCAGTATCTCCGTCGGTGCATCCACGTCGTACCACCAAACGCCGAGTGCTGCGCGGGCGTAACCAAAATAGCGCGGGTCCGAGGTCGCCCGGCCTTGTTCGATATGGCGGCGGGCAACATCGCTTGCAAGCAGCACATTGTTCGGCGACGCCCGCAGCGCCTCATTCAATTGCCGCAGTTCCCGCTGCACCGGATCGCCGGCGCGATACGGCAGGCGTTCCACAATTTCGCTGTCACTGGCCGGAACGAAAGGCTTCGCGCCGGCAAAACCTGCTGCTCCCAACAACATCAGGCCAAGAAGCGCAGGGATACGGGGTAGCCCTAGGCTAGCCACTGGCCTTGGGCCATTGACTCTCACGACATTCCTCCTTGCAAGGCAAGCGGGGTGCGCCTGCTGGCGCACCCATTTTTTGACTAGAGTACCGACGGCTCGTCGTCGTCGTCGCTGGCTTCCGCGAGGTTGCTGATGTCCACGGGTTCGTCCTCATCGGCCGAACTGTTGACGATGGTTTGCACACCCGCGACGAAGGCGTCGGAACCGGACTGTGTCGATCCGCTACCGCCGCCTCCCCCGCAACCGGCGGCCGCGAGCAGCAGCATCAGTGCGGCTACGCTAATAAACTTCATAGTGGTCTCCTGAGATCGTTAACTTAGTTCGCCGGCGAACTGGCGAGCGGCACGTTGAGATAAGGGAAGCTCGCGCCGAAATCCACCGCGCCCAGGCCAGCGGCGGCGCCGGGTAATCGTGTGCCGTCAGTGGCGAGGTTGGCGGCGGCCGGGTGGTTGGGACCGGTAGTACTGTTGGGGTCGGTAGGGTTCAAGATACCCAGTGCCGCCCGCAAGGCGATATCGATCACATCATCGATGGGACGGCGGCCGTTGGGGAAGCCCGCGTTATCGCCGCCGATTACGCCAAGGTCGTTCTGATTGGCACGAAGCGTCGCCGCGATCGATGTGTTCAATCGTAGCATCTCGCTCGGCGCGCACTTGGCGCCGCAGACCGTGGGTTGGTTCAACGTAGGAACACCGGTCAGGAATACTTGAACCAGGTCATTGCGCGGTACAGCCGGCGGCTTGGTCGCATCGCCCGGGAACAGAATATTGATCAACACCGGCAAGGTCGGATGGGTGACGTAGTCCAAGAACTGTGTGTCATCTTTCGGCTTCGAGCTGTTGAAGCGATCCTTGTCCTTGAGGCCGATCACTACTTCGTTCACCAGCGGGTTGCCGAGGCGCGATACCTGAGTCCATGCGCCACCTTCGCGGGACGCGAAATGTTTGCCGTCACGCTTGCCTTCCGCGTTGAGCAGCCGGCCTTGACGCAGACTCGCCGTGGTCCAGGCGCCGATGACCGGGTCACCGCCCGTCGTCAGACAACTGATCGGCACTTCCAACGCCAACGAGGTAATGTTGTCATCAGCAAGCACGTTCAGTTTGCTGTTGCGCGCACCGACCGGATTCAGATTGATCAAGTCGAAGAGTTCGCCCAAGTTCGCAAAGAAGGGTTCTTTACGCTGGCCGACGAACACTTTCCCGGGCGTACTGCAACCGGGTATATTGACGCTGTAAATGAATTGGTTCGCGTAGGCGTTGTAGT
>JAYTGZ010000235.1:0-3160 GCA_043733025.1 Pseudomonadota bacterium
ATTTCGCTCGGCATCAAGCAGATGAGCGGCGATCCCTTCAGCGTGTTTGTGACTAATCACGACAAGGGCCACATCATTAAGGGTATCGTGAAAACGATCGATCCCAAGGGTGCGGTAATTCAGATCGAGCCCGATGTCGAAGGCTACTTGCGTGCCTCGGAAATTGCTCGCGACAAAGTGGAAGACATCCGCACCCACCTTAAGGAAGGTGACGAAGTGGAAGCGGTGATTGTCAATATCGACCGCAAGAACCGCAGCATCAACCTTTCCGTTAAAGCGAAAGATACCGCGGACGAAAACGCCGCCATGCAGAAGTTTAGTTCGGAAAGTCCGGTCAATGCCGGAACGACCAATCTGGGCGCGTTATTGAAAGCTAAGTTAGAGAACAAAGGTAACGAACAAGAATAAGGGAGCAGGGATGACCAAGTCAGAACTGATCAATCTATTGGCCGGAAGGTTCACGCAACTCGTTGCGAAAGATGCGGAGCTTGCCGTCAAAACGGTGCTGGATGCGATGGCGGTAAATTTGGCTCAGGGTGATCGTATCGAGATTCGCGGCTTTGGAAGTTTTGGTTTGAATTATCGCCCGCCACGCACCGGCCGCAACCCGAAAACCGGGGATAAGGTTCAGGTTCCCGAAAAGTATGTTCCGCACTTTAAAGCGGGAAAGGAATTGCGCGACCGTGTGGATTCGCTTGACGACGTAAAATAGTATCCATTTTGGACGGAGGAGAAGCGGCCATGTCCTCGGACGCGCCGCTTTTTTCTTGCCTTCGATGGCTGCCATCGTCCTACTAATAATTGTTGTTATACTTAGCTTGGATTAATTCAAGCGGCCCCCATGGGATTCATATTTAGGCTGATCAAGATCGTAATGATGTTGGCCCTGTTTGCGGTGTTGCTGGTGTTTGCAATCGGCAATTCGGGGTTGGTCAATATCAAGTTCTTGACCTATGAACGCACCGAGCCGCTGGTCTTGGTGCTTTTTTTCTTTTTGATTATCGGAGTGGTGGTCGGATTGTTGGCGCTCACGGGTCCGCTATTTCGGCAGCGCCGTCAGATCCAGCAACTCAAGCGCGATATCCGGCTGCAGGAGCACATCAAGCCAGCGGAAAAAGCCAAGGAGGTCGTGGATCCACTGCTCGCCATGCCACCCGGTTAAATCCGATAACGTCTAGCCTCGCGCTTCTTAGTCCGCATGGAATTTCAATCCTGGTGGTTACTCGGATTCCCGTTATTTTTCGGCTTGGGTTGGCTCGCTGCGCGCATTGACCTCAAGTATCTCCTGACGGAGTCCCGCACGCTGCCGGCCTCATACTTCAAGGGACTTAATTTTTTGTTGAACGAACAGCCCGATAAAGCCATAGAGGCCTTTATTGAGGTGGCGCGGGCCGACCAACAGACCGTGGAACTGCATTTCGCTCTCGGTAGTTTGTTTCGTCGACGCGGTGAGATTGAGCGGGCCATACGCATGCATCAAAACTTGGTCAATCGGGTCGATTTGAGCAACGAGCAGAAGACGCTGGCTCTTTATGAGTTGGCACAGGATTTTCTTAAGGGCGGGTTGCTAGACCGCGCGGAAGAGATTTTCTCCGACTTACGGAAATCCCACTATCAAGAATCAGCGCTGAAATCCCTGCTGCATATCTACGTGGTGGAAAAGGATTGGTTTAAAGCGATCGGCGTGGCGCAGGAACTGGAGAAAATTTCCACCGACCCTTATCAAAAAGAGATCGCGAATTATTTTTGCGAGCTTGCCGCGTTTGAACGTTCCCATTCCCGTCCCGAGCAGGCGAAAGAATACTTGGAGCAAGCCTTGAGCGCCAATCGCAAATGCGTGCGCGCCAATCTCCTATTGGGAGAGTGGGCGGCTCGTGAGGGTGACCACACCCTGGCGATCGAAATCTGGAAACGCATCGAAGGCCAGAACCCGGCTTATCTGTTTCTGGTGGCGGATAAGTTGCTGGAAAGCTATCGCGCTCTTAGCAAGACCCAGGAAGGGTTGAATCTTTTACGCGGTTTCCAAGAGCGCTATCCGGCGCTAGATCTCTTGAATGCAGCATTCCAGGCAACCCTCGAGACCGAGGGCGCGAACACGGCCTATCGTCTGGTGCGTGACGATTTACGCCGCAACCCGAGTTTGTTGGGCTTGGATAAATTCCTGGAGGCCCAGGCCATCGACTCACCGCCGGAAAGACTTGCCGACCTGCAACTGATCAAAAACCTCGTCCAGACCTATGCCGGGCGGCTCGCCATTTATCAATGTGAAACCTGCGGCTTCAAGGCGCGGCAGTTTTATTGGCATTGTCCCGCCTGTGGCGGTTGGGAAACCTATCCGCCCAGGCGCAACGCTGAGCTTGAGTTGCAGCGGAGTTAACTCAGGGTGTAATCATGGCCGAGCCTAGAATCATTGTTGCGCTTGATGTTGCCGATCGAGATTCCGCGCTCAATCTGGCCAAGCAACTAGACCCTAAGTTATGTCGCGTAAAATTGGGCAAAGAGTTGTTTGTCGCCGGCTCGCCGCAGATGATAGGCGAGCTACGCGATCTCGGTTTTGAAGTGTTTTTAGACCTCAAGTTTCATGACATCCCAAACACGGTTGGCGCCGCCTGCAAGGCGGCCGTTAAGCTGGGCGTATGGATGCTGAACGTGCACGCATCCGGCGGACGTAACATGCTGCTCGCTGCGCGCGAGGCTGTGGCAGCCGGGACGACGAAGCTGATTGCTGTAACCGTGCTCACGAGCATTACCGAATCAGCGCTACGCGAAGTCGGTGTGCCGGCTAGCGTGGACGAACAAGTCATGCGCCTGGCGAACCTCACCCGCGAATGCGGGTTGGACGGCGTGGTCTGTTCGGCACGGGAAGCCGCCATGTTGCGGGCTGCGATCGAGAAGCCGTTCGTGCTCGTCACACCAGGCATACGCTTGCCGGCCGCCGCAAAGGACGATCAAGTTCGTGTCGTGACGCCGCAGGATGCGTTGCGTGCCGGCGCCGACTATCTGGTGATCGGCCGGCCGATCACCGCTGCCAATGATCCTGGCGCTGCGCTTGAGGAAATTTACTCGATGATCAATCTGGAAAATAAAATATGAAAATTACAGTAATCGGCACCGGTTATGTCGGTCTAGTCAGTGGGACTTGCTTAGCCGACGTGGGGAA
>JAYTGZ010000236.1:0-6916 GCA_043733025.1 Pseudomonadota bacterium
GGCAAATGGAAGATGCGCGAAAAATCGAGGCCCTTGGCTTTCCAATGGACGATACCTTTGCGCGTATCCAACAGATCGCTGCGGCCGATGAGGTCCTCGAACTTACGCACACCCATCTGCGCCATGATCTCGCGCGCTTCTTCGGCAATGAAGAAGAAGAAGTTGACGACGTGCTCGGGCCGGCCTTGGAACTTCTTGCGCAGTTCCGGATCTTGCGTGGCCACGCCGACCGGGCAGGTGTTGAGATGACACTTGCGCATCATGATGCAGCCAGAGACCACCAGCGGCGCAGTGGCGAAACCGAATTCATCCGCGCCCAACAGCGCGCCGACGATCACGTCGCGACCGGTTTTCATTTGGCCATCGACTTGCACCGCGATACGGCCACGCAGATGGTTCAACACCAAGGTCTGCTGCGTTTCCGCGAGACCCAATTCCCACGGTGTGCCGGCGTGTTTGATGGACGACCACGGCGAGGCGCCCGTGCCGCCGTCGTGGCCGGCAATGGTGACGTGATCGGACTTTGCCTTCGACACCCCCGCAGCGACGGTGCCCACGCCGACTTCCGACACCAGCTTGACGCTGATGGAGGCCTTCGGATTCGCGTTCTTGAGATCGTGAATCAGTTGCGCCAAATCCTCGATCGAATAGATGTCGTGATGGGGCGGCGGCGAAATCAGGCCGACGCCGGGCACGGAGAAGCGCAGTTGGGCAATGTATTCCGATACCTTGTGGCCGGGCAATTGGCCGCCCTCGCCAGGCTTTGCGCCCTGCGCCATTTTGATCTGGATCTGATCGGCGCTCGCCAGATATTCCGCCGTGACGCCGAAACGGCCCGAGGCGACTTGTTTAATTTTTGAACGCAGCGAATCGCCTTCTTTCAGCTCGATATTCTTCGCGACGCGGTCTTTGCCGATGCGCGACTGCAGCGATTCACCGGCGCGAATATTTTCGTAGCGCCTTGCGTCCTCACCGCCCTCGCCGGTGTTGGATTTGCCGCCGATGCGGTTCATGGCGATGGCGAGCGTCGTGTGGGCTTCCGTCGAGATCGAACCCAACGACATCGCTCCCGTGGCGAAGCGCCTGACGATCTCTTTCGCCGGCTCGACTTCCTCAATGGGTATGGACGCTCCGGCGGACTTAATCTCGAACAGGCCGCGGAAAGTCATGTGGCGCTGCGACTGATCGTTGATGATCTTCGCGTATTCCTTATAAGTCGCGTAGCTATTTTGTTTGGTCGAGTGCTGCAACTTCGCGATGGAATCTGGCGTCCACATATGCTCTTCACCACGCACGCGGAAGGCATATTCGCCGCCCGCGTCGAGCGCACCGGCGAGCACGGGATCGTTGCTGTAGGCGAGGCTGTGTACGCGAACCGCCTCCTCGGCAACTTGCTCGATACCGATGCCCTCGATGTTGCTCGCCGTGCCGGTGAAATATTTTGCAATGAGCGCGGTGTTCAGGCCGATGGCCTCGAAGATCTGCGCACCACAGTAGGATTGATAGGTCGAGATGCCCATCTTCGACATGACTTTGTACAAGCCCTTGCCGATGGCCTTGATAAATTTCTTCGCGCCGTCTTTTTTGCCTTCGGCCATGGCGTCGATGGTGTCGAACGCGAGCCAGGGGCAAATCGCTTCCGCGCCGTAGCCGGCAAGGAGAGCGAAGTGATGTACCTCGCGCGCAGAACCGGTGTCGACCACGAGGCCCGTGCTGGTTCGCAGTCCCGCGCCAACCAGGTGATGATGCACACCCGCGCAAGCGAGCAGTGCCGGGATCGGGATGTGTTTGCCATCGACCGCGCGATCACTCAGGATCAGCACGTTGTAACCGTCGTTCACGGCTTTTTCCGCGCTGGCGAAGAGCTTGGTCAGCGCGGCTTCCATGCCCGCCGCCGCTTCATCGGCGGGATAACAAATGTCCAGCACCAAAGAGCGAAAGCCGCCTTGGGTTGTAGCGTTGATTTGCTTCAGTTTCTCCAATTCGGTCAAGTCCAGCACCGGCTGGCTGACCTCTAAACGCAGCGGCGGATCGGTTTCGTCGATGCCAAGCAAGTTCGGCTTCGGCCCGATGAAGGACACCAGCGACATGACGATCTCTTCGCGGATCGGGTCGATCGGCGGATTGGTGACCTGCGCGAACAATTGTTTGAAGTAGTTGTACAGCAGCTTTGGCTTGTTCGACAACACCGGTAAGGCGGCGTCGTTGCCCATGGAACCGATAGCTTCTTCGCCCGCCATCGCCATGGGCTGGAGAATAAATTTGATGTCTTCCTGGGTGTAGCCGAAGGCCTGCTGCAGATCCAGCAGTGGCTCACTGGACTTGGCTTCGGTCGCGCTCGCCCGGAGGTCGTCGAGGAAATAGCGCGACTTCTCGATCCATTCGCGGTATGGTTTCGCGCCAGCGAGTTGCGCCTTTAGTTCGGCGTCGTCGATGATGCGCCCCTTTTCCAGATCAATGAGCAACATCTTGCCGGGCTGCAAACGCCATTTCTTAATGATTTTCTCTTGCGGAATGTCGAGCACGCCCATTTCGGACGCCATCAGCACCATGCCGTCGTCGGTGACGAGATAGCGCGCGGGCCTCAGGCCGTTGCGATCAAGCGTGGCGCCGATCTGGCGGCCATCGGTGAAGGCCACGGCGGCGGGGCCGTCCCAAGGTTCTTGTAACGCGGCGTGATATTCGTAGAACGCGCGGCGGCTTTCGTCCATGAGCGGATTGCCGGCCCAGGCTTCGGGAATCAGCATCATCATGGCATGGGCCAGGGAATAGCCACCCATGACCAAGAGCTCAAGCGCGTTGTCGAAACCGGCGGAGTCGCTTTGCTCCTCGGGGATCAACGGCCAAATTTTATCCAGATCGTCGCCCAGGATCGGCGAGCGGATCGCCGCGTGGCGCGCCGTCATCCAGTTCACGTTGCCGCGCAGGGTGTTAATCTCGCCGTTGTGGGCGATCATGCGGAACGGATGGGCCAGTTCCCAACTCGGGAACGTATTGGTGGAAAAGCGCTGATGCACCAGCGCCAAGGCAGACGTCAGCGCCGGGTCTTTCAGATCAAGATAGTATTCACCCACTTGGCGCGCCAGCAACATACCCTTGTAGACGACGGTGCGCGAGGACATGGACGCGACGTAGAACATTTTGCCGTCGGCCAAGCCCAGATTGCGAATGGAGTGTTGGATGCGCTTATGCAGGATGAAAAGCTTGCGCTCGAACGCATCCTGATCTTTGCATCCGGTTCCGCGACGGACGAATAGTTGGCGAATCACCGGTTCGCAAGCCTTTACGCCGACGCCCAGACCCGAGTTATTCACGGGCACATCGCGCCAACCGAGCACGGATTGACCTTCTTCAACAACGAAGTCAGTAATCACTCGCTCGCATCGAGAGCGGCTCTCGGCGTTGCTTGGAAGAAACAGCATCGCAACACCATAGTGGCCGGTCTGGGGCAAAGTGATACCGAGCTTACTCACCCCTGTCCTTAAAAAACCATCGGGGATCTGAACCAGTATCCCGGAACCGTCCCCCATCAAAGCGTCCGCGCCCGTAGCGCCCCGATGGGTCAAATTCGTCAAAATGCGAAGACCCTGTTCCACAATTGAATGGGTTTTTGTCCCGTCGATATTGGCGATGAATCCAACGCCGCAGGCGTCATGCTCATTGCGCGGATCGTACAGGCCCTGGGGTTTGGGTAAGGCTGGGTGAATCACGGCTAACCTCTTGCAGATACTTTGGTTTAGGGGGACCTCTAACAATTGCCATTCTGAGGCCCGTAGGCTGAAGAATCTGCTTTAGGCGATTCGGGAAAGCAGATTCTTCCCCCGGATCAAGTCCGGGGCTAAAGACGATCAGAATGACAGACTTTTGATTTTTAGAGGTTCCTTAACTCGATTGCTATGAAAGGCCGATTTACGCGCCATGGCTTGCGAAAATCAGGCGAAAGTCCCTAAGTTTAACTTTAAGCCCCCGGCGTCGCAATGACTTTTGGGCGATAGGAAAGATCAACTCCCCGCGCCAAACGACATTTCAAGTGGGCGTTGAGTAATTGCAAGAAAAGTTTGTCAGAAACAAACCTGTCAAGTAAAATTAACAATGCTTCACAACTATCTATTGCATAAATACAAAATATAGGTTTTAATGCTGCCTTCCAAGTGCTGCGATTTTTCGTTTAAAACATTTTCTTAAAGTAATTATTAGGAGTGCCGCCTTGCTGATCCGCCCACTTAACCGCTTAACTTCATTCACGAAAATTCTGTTGGCGCTGCCCCTCATCGGCGTAATGGCCGCCTGTGGCGGTGGTGGCGCAAAATCACCTGATACTACGACCCCGACACCGCCGACCGCAACGGCACAGGTCGCGTCTTTGCAATTGAAACGTTCTGCTGCCAGTGTCAAATCTGACAATTCTGATAGCTCAACGATCACTGTCACCGCATTGACTGCTACCGGGGGTGTTGTGCAAGGAGCAACGATCCAAATTAGCACCGCCACAGGTATCCTTATTCCGGGATCAGTGGTGACAGATGACAAAGGTCAAGCGAAGGTAGATTTTTCTTCCGGTTCATCTGACATTTCCACCCGCACGGCAACTATCACCGCAAGCGCTAATGGTGTGAATCAGCAGATCCCCGTCTTGATCAGCGGATCTACGATCGATATCACGTCCCCCATAACCTCATTACCGGATAATGGGTCATCCACGACGACCCTTACGGTAGTGGTCAAAGATGCGGGGGGAAATACTGCTTCGGGCATTCCTATTGCGCTAACTCAATCCGGTGGCGGCGGGGTTAGTTTCACCCCGGCTACTGGTAACACGAACACAAGTGGACAGTTCGTTGCTACAGTGACGGGCTTGCGCCCAGGTACTGCTACGGCAACGATAGCAGCGCTCGGCTTAACTCGCACGCTGGTATATACGATTACCCCAACCTCAACCACGTCGTTCAGTATCGACAAGCAAACCCTTAATGCTGTTGTGATTGCCAACAACGACGTCACTCCGATGACGATCGGTCAGTCGTTAGTAATTCAAGTTAATGCTCCTGGTGTGGCGCAAGTCGTATTTGCAACCACGCAGGGGGTTTTTAACGGTACCAGTTCAGTTACATCGCCTGCCATCCTTGTGGTAGGGGGGAAAGCAACCGCCACGTTCACGTCGACGGCAGCCGGTATTGCTTCCATTCAAGTCTTCGATCCGAGTAATCCTGCCGTCTCGACCGATACTTTGACCGCGGCGATTACGTCGGCTGCAACCAGCGCAGCTAAGATTACCTTGCAAGCCGCGCCAAATATTGTTTCGGTTAGTTTGGGTGGCATAGCGTCAACGGCGTCATTGATCGCGACGGTAACCGACGCAACCGGAAATCCGGTCGGGGGTGCCGCAGTAGCGTTTCAGATTGTCGCAGGAACGGGTGGCGGCGAGCTGATTTCCCCGGTCGTCCAGTTGACCAATACGACGGCTACAACCGGCTTATCATTGGGTCAAGCCAAAGCCACTTTCACATCCGGTTCGCTGCCCTCTTCACAAGGTGGTGTGAAAATTCGAGCATTAGTGATCGGCACAAGCTCTCCTGTTGAAACACGTGATCCCTCAGTAGTTCCGCCAGATCCGCAATTGTGCCCGATTTGTGGCGTCGACGCGGCGATTACTATAGGTGGCGCCCCTGCGTCGATCTCCATTGGCCAACCGTCGGACTTTACGGATAGCGCGGATAAGACCCAATATATCTTTCCAATGTCAGTATTTGTGTCCGATGCAAGCGGTCGTGGGGTATCCGGGGTTACGGTATCATTAAGCGTATTTCCTATTGCTTGGAGTACGTCCGTTTCAACCGGTGTCCCCCTTGGATGTACTTTCGATTCTGACGACGGTGTGCGTCGGGGTACCTTCTTCAACGAAGATGCCAATGAAGACTTCATACTCGACGCAACTACAGAAGATGGCGTAAGAAAATACTATGATGATGGCGTTCCAGCCACCGGTCTTGCGCCAACTAAGGACAACAAAATTACGGCACCGCCCGCCGACGGAGGAGTTTTGCCTGCCACTGTAACTACTGATGCCAATGGCATTGCCTCTTATAATTTAATTTATCCTAAATCCAGTGCCATCCATGTAATTGACCGCATACGAGCAAGCACCATAGTGCAGGGAACCGAGACAGTTGGCGAGTTGCGTTTCCGTTTACCCGCATTAAAAATAGACGCTCCTGATGCGGCGGGGTGTAAGTTGCCAGCCTCGCCTTATGTGTTCTAGAGAAGGTTAGATTTGTTGGACAAAAGCGCCCGAGTTACGGGCGCTTTTGCTTTGATTATTTAAATCCAGTTTCGATGACAGTATTTTCTAGGTTTCTGTCAAGACGTTTGTCAATAGTTCCAGTGTTATATCGCCCTTAAGATATCCCGTTCCTAGTCTGGTGAGTAATACCAGATGAATTTTGCTGTTCGACACTTTCTTATCCAATGCCATAAGTCGCAGGTAAGTATCTACCCCCAATTCTGGTGCAACAGTTGGTAGGGTAGTGTCACTAAGTAACTTCGTTATCCGTTCCACATCGCGTTGCATTAGACTTCCCAGCCGTCGCGACAATCTTGCTGCCAATATTATTCCCATTGCCACGGCCTCGCCGTGCAGCCACGTACCATAACCTGTTCCAGTCTCGATGGCATGGCCAAAGGTATGGCCAAAATTCAGAATCACGCGGATACCAGTTTCTTTTTCATCTTGCGCAACCACTTCCGCCTTGTTGCGACATGATTCGTAGATTGCGTGAATTAAAGCGTCGTGGTCGCGCGCCATGATTTTTTCGATATTAGCTTCGAGCCATTCGAAAAACGGTAGATCTCGTATCAGACCATATTTAATGACCTCTGCCATTCCCGCCGAAAATTCGCGCTTGGGTAAAGAACCTAG
>JAYTGZ010000237.1:0-8782 GCA_043733025.1 Pseudomonadota bacterium
ACCGCTCACCCGCTAAGACTGCGCCATGAGTGAGCAAGCCCTTTCGCACAAACTGGCGGCGATTCTGTACGCCGATGTGGAAGGCTATTCCCGCCTCACCGGCGCCGACGAAGCCGGTACGCACCGCACACTCAGTGCCTATCTCGATCTGTTCGCCGAGACCATCAAGGCCCATCGCGGAGAAGTGAAGCACTATGCGGGCGATGCGGTGCTGGCGGATTTCACCACCGTCTCCGATGCGCTTAACTGTGCGGTAGCTGTTCAGCAAGCGATCAAGGAGAAAAATAACGAGATTCCCCAAGCCAAGCGCGTGCAGTTTCGCATCGGTCTAAATCTTGGCGAAGTCATCGTTGATCGCGGTGAGGTGTATGGCAACGGCGTGAATGTCGCGGCGCGGCTCGAAACCCTTGCCGAGCCGGGCGGAATCTGTGTTTCAGGAAATGTAGTCGATGCCGTCGGCGCCAAGCTGGCGCTCCGCTATGAGTATATGGGCGAGCACAGGGTCAAGAATATCGATAAACCGGTACGGGCGTATCGAGTGACCGAAGCGCAGCACGCATCGTCTTGGCAGCGTTCCAGCTTCTTGCTGTTGAAACGCCTAGGCTCTACTCGCAAGCGAAGTTTTGTGTTCGCCGGACTGGCGGTATTGATCGTCGCCGCCGCACTCGCTTGGCAATTTACTCGATCCAACTGGCAAGCCGAAGATCCGGTGCTCGCCTTGCCGACAGGGCCGTCGATCGCGGTGCTGCCGTTTTCCAACCTCAGTGGCGACCCGGCGCAGGAGTATTTCGCCGACGGCGTCAGCGAGGAGATCATCACGCAGCTCACTCGGTTCCGGGAGCTATTCGTGATCGCCCGTAACTCGACCTTCCGCTACAAGGGTCAGGCGGTCGACGTCAGGCAGGTGGGGCGGGAACTGGGCGTGCGCTACGTGCTCGAAGGCAGCCTGCGCAAAGCCCCCGACAGAATCCGAGTGACGGCACAGTTGGTTGACGCCACCAGCGGTGCCTATCTGTGGGCGGAAACCTATGACCGCAAGTTGACCGCCGGCGACATCCTCGGCATCCAGGACGAGATCACTGAGCACGTGGTGGCAAAGATTGCCGAACCCTTTGGTGTCATCTCCCGGGCAGGTCTGAAAGACACCAAGAGCAAGCGAACGGACAATCTCACGGCATACGAATGTGTGCTCCACGCACGTGCCCACGTGGAGACGGAAGCATCGCCGGAGTTGCACCTGCGGGCTCGCGACTGCCTGGAACGCGCCATTGTGCTCGACCCGGATTACGCGGAGGCCTGGGCGTGGCTCTCGGAAATGTATTTGGATGAGCATCGCTTCGGCTATAACCGGCGTCCCGACCCCAAGCCGCTGGATCGTGCAATGAACGCGGCGCGGCGCGCGGTCGCGCTTGACCCAACGAGCGCGATGGGCCATCTCACCCTGGCTTCCGCACACTTCTTTCGCCGCGAACTCGACCAGTTCGCGGTGGCGGCGGAACAAACGCTTGCGCTGAATCCGAACAACGCATTTGTGCTTGCGCGTCTTGGTGTCTGCTTCACCGGCACCGGCCAATTGGAGCGGAGTATGGCGTTGACCAAAAAGGCCATCGCACTCAATCCGCATCACCCCAGCTGGTATTACTTTACGGTGTTTATGTACCATTACCGCAATGGAGCATATGACGAAGCGCTGGCCGCGGCCCAGAAGTGGAACGAGCCGGAGTTTTTCTGGAATCAAGTGCACCTTGCGCAGGCGTATGCGTATCTGGGGCGCAAGAAGGAGGCGCAAGCTGCTATTGCTAAACTGCTTAAGCTCTATCCGGACTTTCCCAAGAACGCGTGGAAGGAGTGGCGGATATGGCTCATGTCTGAAGACATAATTCAGCACGAGGCAGAGGGCCTGCGCAAGGCGGGGCTGGACATTCCGCCAGAGACAAAGTGACAGAAGGAGAGGTCGCTTGCATCCGCGCGTTCCTGTCAGCGACTTAGTAACTTAGCAATAATAAGTTGAACAATCAGTTCACGGAAATTGGGCGCGAGGCATGAGCCGGTAGTTCCACTCGCCGTGGAACTCATCGCGTTCGATGGCCAACTCGGCGAGTTCTTTGTCCGACACCTTGATTCCAGCAGGCGTAGGGTGGGCACCGCGCACGCGTTTGATCCATCTCCGACACGCCGCGTACACCGACGCTTCGATCCTGCGACATCAAGTCGGCCATCTCGACGGATGACAAAGCCGCGTGCGCGGTGAACCGCGAATACCCAACGCCAAATGGCGGGAAACAACGGGGGTGATGAACGTCACGAAGTTACGGGCCTGAGAAAGGTTGTCATCCAGCATGTGATTCCTTAATATTATGGTATTAATCTACTCAAACGAGGTTATACCATGGGCGCTGTCGTCGAACCCGTTGTCGCATCCAAGTCCCGCAAGCGGAGCAAGAGCCTGTTTGCTAACTCACCGCTCACCTTCCTCGATCTCGGTGATTCGAGCCAAATTATCGAATCGATCCGCAATGGCTTGCCAGCGCCTACCATCGACTTCGTCGCCGGGTTATTGTCACTGTCCCGTGCCGCATTTCTCGATGCCGTGAAAATGGCGCCGAGCACCATCGAGCGGCGCATACGGACCGGCGAGGCGCTTAGCGCCGATGAGAGCGATCGCGTCAGCCGGGTTGCCAAAATATTGCGCCACGCCGTGGAGGTGTTTGGCGCCGACAGCGAGGGTAAGGCCTGGATGACCGATTCGATCTCGTCTCTGGGCGGGAGAACACCCTTGTCGTTACTGGATACGGTAGAGGGCTACGAACTGGTTGCCAAGACTTTGTCGAGAATTGAGTACGGGGTTTACGGTTGAGCGTAATCCTGTGGCGCATCGCCCAGGAAACACGTGAGCAACGGGCCGACGATCTGTCAGGTTCGGGTGCGGCTAAGATTGGCGGGCGCTGGAATAGTATCGGCAAAGCAATGGTCTATTCCTCGCGGTCGGTGGCGTTGGCCTATCTGGAATCGCTCGCGCACGTTGGCCGCGAAGCGCCGCGCAATCGATTTCTGATCCGCATCAGTGTGCCGGATCGCGTCTGGGAACGCGCGTTGTGGGCGAAAGAGAAAGAACTCCCGCGCACTTGGCGCGCCGAACCGGGCGGCCAAGCCAGCGCGCAGTTTGGCGACAAGTGACTGGTTTTTGGGAAATCCGCTGTGTTGTGTTTGCCGCCGGTGATCGTACCAGAGGACAGTAACGTGTTGATCAATCCCGCGCATAGTGACGCAAGGTACTTAACGGTCAAGGTGCATCGGCAACTGTTGTACGATCCGCGGGTGCTACGCTTGTAAAACGGAATTTGTAAATACTTTCTCACACTCGATCTCGTCTGGGCACAGCATAGGCATATGACCTGGATTCGCCGCAGCAAAAAACGTTGAACGAACAAGCGCCGCTTCCGCACAAGCTCGCGGCAATCCTGTACGCCGACGTGGATGCGGTGCCTGGCCCGTCGAATCTGCCATCCATGCGTTACGCGGTAGCTGGATTGTCTTTAACGCCGATGGCACGCTAATCCACTATCATGAGCGTTTAACAGTGACCCGCTCAACATAAAGGAAGCCACGTGATCGATGCCGCGTACGCGTCACTCAAGTTTAGTCTTACAGCCATGGTGTTCCTGTTGGCGGCGATTGTGTCCGCCGCCGATTTTCCGCAAAAGAGCATCCGGCTAATCGTGCCGTTTCCGGCGGGTGGAACGTCTGATCTCATCGCGCGCATCGTCTCCCAGCGTGCGGCGAAGTCCTTAGGTCAGCAGATTATTATCGACAATCGTGCCGGCGCCGGCGGCAACATCGGCATGGAAGCGGCGGCGAAGGCGGCGGCCGATGGTTACACGCTGGGTTATTGCAGCATCGGCACCTGCGCGATGAACGTCGGCGTCTATCGCGAAAAATTGCCTTATCACCCGGAACGCGACTTCGCCCCGGTGATGTTGATCGGCATGATCTCGAACATCCTCGTCGCCAACATTAATTTGCCGGCGAAATCCATGGCTGAACTGGTGGCGTTGGCGAAGTCCAAACCCGGCGTGATCACCATCGGCTCCTCCGGTTATGGCTCATCCCCCCATCTTTGCGCGGAACTCTTAAAAGATTTCGCCGGGATCGATCTCACCCACGTACCGTACAAAGGCTCGGCGCCCGCCATCTCTGATTTGCAGGGCGGGCAGATCGATTTATTTTTCGATAACTCGCCGTCTGTCTTGCCGCACATCAAATCCGGCGCCCTGCGCGCGCTCGCCGTAACGGGTAGCAAGCGCCTGCCATCGCTGCCCAACGTGCCGACGCTGCAACAATCAGGTTATGGCGAGTTCGTTGTCGCGCCCTGGTTCGGCATAATCGCGCCGGCGAAAGTGCCACCCGCCGTGTTGGCGACCTTGAATAAAGCGTTCAACGACGCAGCGAAAGACCCCGGCGTGGTGAGCAAGTTGCGGGATGTGGAGATGGAAGTGGTGGGCGGCCCGCCGGAACGGCTCGGAAATTTGATCCACAGCGAAATCGAGAAGTGGAATCAAGTGACGCGTAAGCACAATATTCAATTGGAATAGCGAAAAAACCCTAAGCAACCTGTGATTAAGTCCATCGCGGCTGACGTTGGGTGCCCGATCAAACGGGCGCAACGGCACTTCATTGCGCCTGCGGATACGGTTTGCACACCCGTTCTGAATCTTTCCCCCAGAACGCAATGCATTGCTCACGGGTCGGTTCACCCTTGCCCCGTAGAACCACGATCACGTAATCGGTAACGGACTGAATCTCGCGTTCGGTCAGACTGATGCCGAACGAAGGAAACACCGTCGGATCGAGGTCGCTGCGCTTTGTGCCGCCATAGCAACGCCCTTCGTCCCACGCCTTGGTATCGTGATACACCATGTGCGTCCCGGCGCGGCCACAGCGCACCACCTCCATGAAGCCCGGTCGATCCAGGGTTGTGGCGCGCAGCGAGAGTGCGAGTCCACCATATCCTCCCCCTCCGTCGCCGTGCCATTTGTGACAGCCGATACAATTTGCCGAACGGTATACTTCTTTCCCAAACGTCAGAGTCCGCTCACTCGGCGCCGGTTCGTCTGCCCGCGCGGGGGCGGTCGCGAAAATGCAGAGACCGCCGATCAACAGCGCGACTCTGAGCAATTCGAGTTTGCCTATAGTCAACATCGTTTGTTCCTCGGTATGCCATGCATCGGCCGAACGACAGGGATGCACGTGTAAAAAAAGACGGGCCGCCGCGGCGGCCCGCAAATTTAAAGAAAGGCGTTACAAGGCGAACACGTACAGCATCGAACTAGGATGCAGGGTCTCCAGCCCCTTGGTGCCGTCCACGAACCATTTCGGCCAGGCGCCGCCAAGGCCCACCAGGATGGCGATGTACTGCTTGCCATTGACGCTGTAGGTAATGGGCGGCGCATTGGTGCCCGAACCGGTCTCGTAGCTCCAGACTTCCTTCAGGGTCTTGGCATCCAGCGCAACGATCGTGCCCTCGGGCCGCGCCGTGAACACCAGATCTTTGGTCGCCAGCATGCCACCCAGCATCGGGTACTTCGTTTTGTACTTTCCAGCAATCTTCCCAGTGGCGACGTCAACGGCGGTCACGCTGCCGGTGATCGGCTCGTGTTGGCGCAATCCACCGCCGATCCAGAACTCGCGAGGTTTGAATGTGCCGGGTTTGGTTTCCGTAGTAATGAGAATGTTGCAGCTTTCGATGACGGGGATATAGTACAAATTGAGCACCGGGTTGTAAGCCGTTGGCGGCCAGTTCTTGCCACCCATGTTGCCCGGACACACCGCCTGCTCCTTGTTTGCCCGCGACGACGATGCGGCGTAGCGCTGCACCTTGCTGCCCGCGTTGTAGTCGAGCGGTTTGCCGGTCTTGGCATCCAGCCCTTTGGTCCAGGTCAGGCGTTCGACAAACGGCGTGCCCCACACGAACTCGCCGTTGGTGCGATCGACCGCGTAGGCGAAGCCATTGCGGTTGGCATGCAGGACCACTTTGCGTTGCTTGCCATTGATGATCGTGTCGACGATGGTGTTCTCCGACACCGAGTCGTAGTCGTACGGATCGTTGGGCGTGTGCTGGAAGTGCCACTTGATGGCGCCCGTATCGGCATCCAGCGCGATGCTGCTGTTGGTGTACAGGTTGTCACCGGGACGGTACTCGTTGTCCCAATCCGGACCGGGATTTCCGACACCCCAGATGATCAGGTTTTGCTTCGGATCGAAGCTGCCGGTGACCCAGGTCGAGCCGCCGCCGTTCTTCCAGGCGTCATGAGTATCGGCCCAGGTGTCGCCGTTCTTCTCGTTCGGCGCGGGAATGGTGTAGGTGCGCCAGACTTCCTTGCCGGTGGTGAGATCCGTCGCGGCGAGCCAGCCGCGAATGCCGTATTCGGCGCCCGCCACGCCGGTGATGGCCATATTCTTCACGATCAGCGGTGCGCCTGTGATGACCTCGGCGTTGTCCACGTTAGATACTTGGCGCTGAAACGTGATCTCACCGGATTTCTTGTCGGTGATGATGAGACGGCCGTCGAGGGTGTGGGACACGACCTTGTCTCTCCACAACCCTACGCCGCGATTGTTCACGCCGCAGCAGGTGACTGCCGCCGGGTAATCGTGCTCGGTCTTGGGATTCATCTTCCATACTAACTTAGCCGCACCTTGACGCACGTCGAGCTTGTAGACGGTGCCCCAGCCATCGGTGATGTACATGGAGCCATCCTCGACGATCGGCGAGCCTTCCAGACCGGCGTGCGGCCAGATGCCGCCGCCCTCGATGCCGCCCAGCGCGTACGTAAATGCCAGTTTCAGATTCTTGACGTTGCCCTTGTTAATCTCACTTAGGGTAGAGTAACGCTGGGCGGACAGCGATCCGTGATGCGTGAGCCAGTTTTGAGGTTCGTTGCCCGTCGCTTCGAGACGCGCCTGGGTCGTATCCGGCTCGGTGTCCGAGGCCGCGGCGAATGCCGCGCCAACCTGTAATCCCAAAACCACGGCGGAGGCCATGGCGACCAGCCGTCGATTCATCGTTTTCATAATATTTTCCTCCAATAACGTTTAATGAATTGCATCAGAAGATTCGTGTACTCACACTTTCCCCCGACACTTTGTGTGTCAGACCTGAGACACCTTTCGGCATACCAGTCTGACTGCGAAACTACATCCATCTCCGAAACGCATTTGGAACATGCGCCCGTTTATGTAAGGCAGGGATGGACACTATCGCTCCTAGCGATGCTGCAATTGATCCTGTGAACCCCCATTCCTCCATATCCGTTCCGCATCATCCCAGGCTGCCAGCGGCTGCAAGTCGGGAACCCACGCCAACCCCGACTTTGCGTCCGAAGAACGCGCCTCAGTCGTCACCACCACGTCCAGCAACGCCGGACGGTGCGCCAGCGCACGTTCGATCGCGCCCGCCAAGTCCTCGGCTTTTTCGACGCGCTCCGCATACATGCCAAACGCGCGCGCCATCGCCGCATGGTCGGCGAATTGCAGACGGGTGCCGACGACCTTGCCATGCGTGTCGTTTTGATCGTGCACTTCGATCTGCCACGCGCCGTTGTTCGCGACCACGATCAACACGGGTGCGCGGTGACGCACCGCCGTGTCGATCTCCATGGCGTTGAAGCCGAACGCGCCGTCGCCGGTTGCTACCACCACTTGGCGGTCGGGAAACGCCAGACTGGCCGCGACGCCGAACGGGGTGCCGATACCGATGCAACCGAGCGATCCTGGGTCGAGATAAGTGCTCGCGGGCAAGCCGACCCGGGTAAAACTTAAGAAATCACCGCCGTCGGCGATGACAATCGCGTTATGGGCGAGTTGATCTTGCAATGCGCCGAGCAGTCGATTGGGATGAATGCGGCCATCGCTGCCATTCGCCGCAGTGCGCATGGATTGGCGCAGTTTTTTCGCGCGTTCTTCATGCCGCATGCGCAGTCCATTTACCCAGTCGCGGTCGACCTGGGACTTGCGTCCGCGCGCGGCATAGGTAATCGCCGCGAGCGCTGCCGCGGGTTGGGCGAACAACTCTACGGCGCCGCGACGGTTGTCGCGTAATTCCGCTGGAGCGTCACCGATGCGCAGAAATTGAGCGTCGCCGAACACCGCGGGCGAGCCATAGGCAAGCTGAAAATCGAGCCGGCGTCCGACCGTTATTACGACATCTGCTTCGCCCATCACTGTTCCGCGCATGGCGGCAACCAACGAGGGGTGATCGTCCGGCACCAAGCCCTTGCTCTCGCCCGTATCTAAATACGCCGCGCCGAGGCTGTCTAGAAACGCGCTTAGTTCATGGCCTGCACCGCGTGCGCCGCGACCGCTGATTACCAATGGGCGCTTGGCCGACCACAACAAATCCGCGGCTGCGGCGACGTCGTTCTCATTTGGCAACAACACGGGACGCGCCTTCGGCCGCAAGTGTTCGTCCATCTGCAACACGCGCGGCACCTCAGCGCGCAGCGTATCGGTCGGAAAATCCAAATACACCGGACCCGGATCGCCGCCTTGCCCGAACGCCCGCGCCACGGCTTCATCCAATTCCTGCAGCACCAATGCGGGTTCGCGCGCCCGGGCGTAGCGCGTGATGGAGCGCACCAAATCGGTGTGAACGATATCTTGCAGCGCGCCACGGTTCTCCTGCGCACGCGGAGCCGTGCCCGACAGCACGAGCACACTGGCGCGCGCAACATGGGCGTTGGCGATGCCGGTCATGGCGTTGGTGAGCCCAGGGCCGGCGGTCACC
>JAYTGZ010000238.1:0-1595 GCA_043733025.1 Pseudomonadota bacterium
GGCGATTGGTGGCAACGCCTCAATGCCGTGGGCGACGATTTATCACCGACACTGTGGCGCGCGCGCGACGCTCTGCTGCGTTGGTTGCCACTTGCGGCTAATCTACCGGTGCACGATTTACTCGATCGCATCTACTTCGAATCCGATCTTGAACAACGTTACGCGATGGCCGTGCCGAGTGCCATGGCGCAATCGGTTCAGGCCAACCTCATGGCCTTCATCGAACTCAGCCTCACCATCGACAGCGGTCGTTATCCCAGCTTGGGGCGCTTCCTCGCGGATTTAACGGCCTTGGGTGATGCACCGAACAACGAGGCGCCGGACGAAGGCAGCGTGGGCGATATCGGCAACGTGGTGCGCATCATGACGGTTCACGGCGCAAAAGGCCTAGAGTCGCCAATCGTCTGGATGATCGATGCGACGTTCACGCCGAAATCACGCGATGCCTATGATGTTCTCGTCACATGGCCAACCGGCGCGCAACGGCCGGATCATTTCAGTTTTCTCACAACCAAAAATGAGCGCGGCCCGGCACGTGAACGTTATCTTGCGGATGAAGCGGCGATTCAAGTGCAAGAGGATGCGAATCTGCTTTATGTCGCCATGACGCGGGCGAAGCAATACCTTATCGTCAGTGGAAACCAAGTCGGTTCCAGCGCCGGGAATTGGTACGAGGCATTGGCGAACGTTGCTGCGCCAACTGAATTGCCGCTAATGGCCACGCCCATATTAGATAAAGTTGACGCGGCCGCAGAGACCTATCCGCGCGATCTCCCCGATTGGTATAGCACGCCCAGGGCCCACGGCGAGCGAAAATTAGCCGCGTCCGACAACCATCGCGACTACGGCATTCAACTGCACGCCTTGCTCGAAGCGGCGCGCGACGGTGTCGTGCCGCGGATGACCGCGACGCAAGTGTTGCGGAACGCCGACGCAGCGACACGCGACGCATTATTGAAGCAAGCGAACGCCATCTTGCGCGCACCTCATTTGGGAATATTTTTCGACGCGCGTCACTTTCGCGCGGCGCGCGACGAGGTAAGTTTGATCGATGGCGACGGTGATTTGTTACGCATCGATCGCATCGTCGAGTTCGACGACAGCGTTTGGGTATTGGATTACAAAAGCGCGGCGAGCAAGGTGGTTCGGGCGTCCGCTTTCATGGCCGACTATCGCCAGCAGTTGCAGCGTTATCGACGTGCCTTGACGAGCATTTATCCAGACAAGACTTTGCATTGTGGTTTGATTTACGGCGATGCGGTGTTGGAGGAAATCGAGTAGCTCGCGACAGCGCGGTCACTACTTGTCAATGCGAGCGCAATGAACTTCAATAACTGCCATCCTGAGCAACGCGAAGGATCTGCTTTCTCCGCCGCAAAAGCAGATCCTTCGCGTTGCTCAGGATAACGCGCCTAAAACCTTACTTCCCCATCAACGCCGGTATGGATTTAAGGATGCGATTTTCCATGCGCACGAAGTACGGGCCGGCTTTCGCAAGATAGGCTTGCCAGGCCGGATCGGCTTGCATCTGCGCGCGCTTTTGTTCGCGCTCCGCCATGCTCTCATAGGCCCACATGTGAACGATATGATTGACC
>JAYTGZ010000239.1:0-10131 GCA_043733025.1 Pseudomonadota bacterium
GAGGAGGCCGCATAGCGGGCTCTATGCAACGACGAGTAACGAAGCCAGACGGAAAAAGACGCATTTTTATGTTCCGTTAATTATGGCGCACTACACTAGCTAAGCCCGTTCCAGGACTTTCTCCACCTGAACGATCTCCTCCATGGTGGCAAGTTTCTCGATATCGATGATGATCAACATGCGTTCGTCCATGGTGACCAGCCCGTCAATATAATCGATCTTAATCGCGGCTCCCAATTGCGGAGCTTGTTTGATTTCCTCGGCCTCCAGCGCGACGACATCGGAGACACTGTCGACCACGACCCCGACGATATGGCCTCGGATGCTTAGAATGATAACGACGGTAAACTGATCATATTCGACCTTATCCAGATCGAGTTTGATGCGCAGATCGATGATCGGCACAATGATGCCGCGAAGGTTGACGACCCCCTTCATAAACGCTGGCGTATTCGGAATCAGCGTAACGGTTTCATAGCCGCGAATCTCCTGCACTTTCAGAATATCGATGCAATACTCTTCGCTTCCCAGAGTGAAGGCGAGAAATTCCTTTTTCTCCGCCGCCTTTTGGTTCTTGTGACTCGACTTATACATGCTTAGACTCCTAGTTCTCAATCTATCCGATGCGAAAATCAATGCACTAGTCCGCGCACGATGGAATTCGCATCAAGTATTAATGCAACACGGCCGTTGCCGAGGATGGTCGCGCCAGCCAGATGGTCGACTTTGCGATAGTTGGTTTCTAAGCTCTTGATCACCACTTGGTCCTGCCCCAGCAAGTTATCCACCAGGAGCGCGACGCGTTTGCTGTCGGCTTCCATCAATACGAACACTCCTTTACCGACATCGAGTCCACTGGCAATGTTACAGACCTGCCGCAGCTCCACCACCGGGAGATACTCGCCCCTCACCTCGACCACCATTCCCTGACCCGCGATCCGTTTCACCGCCTTATCGCTGGACTGCATGCACTCGGTGATGAAGGCCAGCGGCAATACGAATGTTTCGGCTCCGACTTGGACGAACATACCCTCGACAATCGCCAGGGTTAGTGGAAGCCGAATGATGAAGGTGGAACCGACGCCTGGCGACGACAAGACTTCAACCCTTCCGCCGAGAGAGGTGATGTTCTCTCGAACCACGTCGAGTCCAACGCCGCGACCCGACAGGCCCGTCACCTTGTTCGCCGTCGAAAAACCGGAGCGGAATATCAGTTGCTGAATGCTTTGCTCATCGAGTTCCTCGGTCGCGCCGATGAGTCCCAACTCCCGCGCCTTTACCTTGATCTTTTCGGGATCAATACCACGGCCATCGTCGTGAACCTCGATTTCGATATGACCGCCGCGATGCTGCGCGTGTAAGCTAATGGCGCCAACCTCGGACTTACCGGCCAGGCGCCGGTTCTCGGCTGTCTCCAAGCCATGATCCAACGCGTTGCGCACAAGATGGGTCAGCGGATCGAACAGTTTCTCGATCACGCTTTTGTCAAGTTCGCTGCTCTCGCCCGATATATTGAGTTCGACTTTCTTACCCAGGGACAGACCGATATCCCTTACCATGCGATGAAACCGTCCGAATACGAAGCTAACCGGCAGCATGCGTATCGCCAGCACGGCTTGTTGCAACTCCCGTGTGTTGCGCTCAAGAATCGCCAACGTCGATTGCAATTGTGCTAAGCGGTTCATGTCGAAGTTGTCAACGCTCTGCTTGAGCATGGTCTGGGTGATCACCAACTCGCCGACTAGGTTCACCAGGCTGTCTACCTTGTCAGCGCTGACTTGCAACGTTTGCGCACGAGCCGTGTTGGACAATTCGCTGGATGCCAAGTCCACGTTGACCCGATCGGAGGCGCGCCGTCCCGGGGTCGGTTCGTTGCTGCGTCGCTCGTGCGACTGCGGTCCCGGTTCGTCATTTTGAATGAGAGTCGGTATGTCATCAAGTTCCGGCAACGCCTGAATACTAAGGTCACAGTCCTCCGTCACCCACGCGAATACATCGCGCACCGCTTCGATCGTGTGACCGGATCGCAACCGCCCCGTCCAACTAAAATAGCTCGCCTCAGGGTCTATCGCCGACAGAATCGGCAAATCGCTGGTATCGCACGTAGACTCGAACCTACCCAAAGTCGCCAACTCTCGCAAAATTCGAAGCGGATCGTTGCCGGACAGAAAAAAACCTCGGTGGGGTTTGAATCGAATGAGATAAGTGGTCCATTGTTCTTCGTTGACCGCGGCCTGCATTTTTTTCGTAGGTGCTGCGGTTACCTGCGCCATCAGCAGGTCGGATTTGAGTTGCTCGATCGGCGCGATATCGATGCCGATACCGCTTTGCAGTTCGCCCAACAAATTGCGTTCGGCATCGACCCCACGCAGCAACAAATCGATTATCTCGCGGCTCGGCTCGATGCTGCCCGTACGCAAGCCATCCAACAGGGATTCGAGATGATGGGAGAATTCAGCTATCGCCTCGAACCCGAGACTACCGCTGCCTCCTTTGATGGAATGAATGACACGAAAAATCGCTTGCAACAACTCCGGGTCTTTATTACCTCGCTCAAGCTCGAGCAAGTCGACTTCCATGGCGTCCAGTCCGGACAGACTTTCCGCTAAAAACGTCGCGTTAAACCGCGTCAGATCGATCGCCATTTCCGGTTGAATCCCGCGTCAGCCCAGCACTTTGCCGAGCACCGACAGTAGCACTTCAGGATTGAACGGTTTGACGATCCAACCCGTGGCGCCGGCGGCGCGGCCGCGCTGCTTGATCTCCTGCTCCGATTCCGTGGTCAACACCAGGACTGGGGTGAACTTATATTCGGGCATGGCCCGAATTTCTTTTACCAAATCGATCCCGTTCATGCCCGGCATGTTGACATCGGAGATGACCAAATCGAACTTATTCAACTGCAGGTGTTGCATTGCTTCGGCCGCATCGCGCGCCTCCACAACTTCGTGGCCGGCGTCGGTCAACGTAAACTGCACCATCTGCCGCATGGTGTTTGAGTCATCAACAATTAGGATAAAAGCCATGAGTTACGTCCTAGAAGAGTTCTACAGAATTTCCTTCGCCGTCGCCGGAAATCGGCTTAGGCATCGTCCCAAGTTCGGTTTTTCTTCTCGGCTCCAGTGCTTCGTCCGACGTTTCCGAGCCCTCGTCGCGGCCCGCGGGCTCGCCGGCACGCCTCTGATCCTTTGCGGTGGGAAGCGGTAACATGCCCATTTTCAGTTGCTTGCTCAGCACACGGGTTTCGTCGGATATGCTGCCGAGGGATTTAATGATCTCGCTTAGCAACGGACCCCGCAGGCGTTCCAGTTTCTGCTGAGTAATGTCCTGAAACTGCATCGCGACGATCAGTTGGTTGACGTCCCTGCGTACCTCCTGCGCCGTGGTGTTGATATGTTTCAGGACATCAGTCACTTGCTGGTTTTTCAACACCATGCCGCCGCTCAGGTGCACGGCATCCGAACGGACTTGGTCCGCGTCGGCATGATTTTCTTCCGCGAGTTTGCGTAGCCGACCGCGCAACTCGGTGAGCTTGTGTTCGTCATTGCCGGCTTGCGCAGTTTGGTCCAAGACTTGCAGACAATCTTTTGCGAAATCGCTGAGCCGATCGATGGTCAAGTTCAACAATACTTCGTAGGCACGGATATACTCGGGAAGGGATAGTTCACCCTCGTCGCTATCGCCGCTCCCGACGTCACCCGGACCGCGCGTGGTCTGCAATAACCCCATGGCATATTCGATCTGCTGCGTGGCGCGGCTGGTGATGTTGCGAAAACTCTTACTAATATTGAGCACCGCCGTTTCCGACTCCTCGATCACCTCTGTCAATGCCCCTTGAGTTTCGCCCAGATCGCTGCTGCTGGTTTGGGTAATTCCTGCCCACCGCGCGAGTAAACGCCGGAGCGGACGAGACGCCCGCCGGACGGCACGCTGATCCTCTTCGGGCTTATTAACCGGAGCGGACAGGGGGTTGCCATCCACGCCCGCGCTCGGCATCAACCGGGGGGCCACGACAATCGCGATAATCGATGCGATTAGGGCCGCACCACTAATCCAGCGAGGAATCAAGAATACTGCCCATAGCCATGGCAACAAAGCCACGGCAGCGAAGATTATAAGTTGTTGTCGATCAAACGACAGGTATTTCATCGGATCGCCCATGCGGTAATCGTAGAACTTGACGTAAGCCTGCCTGATCAACGGCCAGTGAAAACGCCTCCGACGCGCCTCGCCAGCGCCACGGGATATGGTGGGAATCTAGGAGATTGAACCAGGCAACCAAGAGCTGCAGTACCGATGCGTCAAGCTTTATCACTGCCACAGCCTCCACCTCGACAGCGTCGAAGTGTTCAAGACTGGCGCTCATCATCGATTCGTGCATAGCCAAACCGGTGGATGCGTCAGCTCGCTCCTGCAAGCTAAGAGTGGCGACGCGATTCGCCTCGTGTATGGTTAACATCGCCCGCGCTCCGTAATCAGGTTTTCAATCACGTTAATTGGCAGCATAAATCAGCGCGCTCGTAAATAATTAACTTAATATTATCATATATATTAACTATTTATAATATAAACTTCAATTTAAATATGATAAATAAATCTTACTACATTGCTTTATTTGTAGTTAGCAACGCGACGTTACGAAACACCGTTCCGTATCTCACTTAATTAAGTTAATCTTTTACTTGAATGTCGCGTTATCATAGTACATAAATTACAGCGGCTTTTGCATTATTTTTAAACATTTTATTTAGCCCTTAACCTAAGAACAAGATTCATGAGCGACCCTTCGGCCTTGGAACGGATTGGGAAATATATCGTCATTCGGGAAATCGGACGCGGCGCGTTCGCGACCGTGTATTTGGCCGATGACCCCTTCAATCAGCGCAAAGTCGCGATTAAGCTACCGGACAAGATCGACGAATCTAAAGATTCGGAAGCCGCGCGACGCCGCAAACTGTTCCTGAATGAAGCATCCCTCGCGGGCAAACTGGTACACCCGAATATCGTCAAGGTGTTTGACGCATCGACCGAGTCAGACATGAGCTACCTGGTCATGGAGTATGTCCCGGCCGGAAATCTGAAGCAGTATTGCACCGAGGACAACTTACTACCCATTCGCAAGGTTGCCATGCTGGTGTTCAAGTGCTGCCGTGCCCTGGACTACGCCTATCAGAACGGTGTCATTCACCGCGACATCAAACCAGCGAATATCCTGCTCAGCGAGCAGGAAGATATCAAGATCAGCGATTTCGGCACGGCCCACATCTCGACGACTCAGACCACTCAGGTGCAGGGCTTCTTGGGTTCCCCGGCCTACATGTCGCCAGAGCAGATTAACGAGGAAAACCCATCGGTGCAGTCGGATATTTACTCCATGGGCATCGTGTTGTACGAATTGCTCACGGGCCGGCTGCCGTTTACAGCGCAGAATTTTCCTTCGATGCTCAACAAAATCCTGAATGAGCCGGCAACGCCGATCACCGATTACCGTCCCGATTTGCCGGACCGGCTGGTGAGCATCGTGCAAAAAGCGATGCACAAAGATTTGTCGGTACGCTATCCCAACTGGTATGAATTCTCCTGCGATCTTGCCGACAGCCTGAAAGAGTGGGAACAGATCGTCAACGAATTGAGCCAAGCGGAGAAATTGAATCTGTTGCGGGATCTCAGTTTCTTCAAGTTTTTCAAAGAAGAGCAACTCAAAGAAGTGGTCCGCAATGCCGACTGGGTTAGCCGCGGGAAGAACGAGAATGTGTTAATGGAAGGCGATATCGATCAGGCGTTTTACGTCATAGTCAAAGGCAAAGTCAAAGTCACCAAGGGCGGGCGCATGCTCAATGCCCTCAAGTCAGGCGATTGCTTCGGCGAGATCTCGTTCCTTAACCCGACGAATCAGGAGCGAACCACCGCGGTCACTGCCCTGGACGACGTAAAAATCGTCAGATTGCATGTACCGCAAATGGACCTGATGTCGGAAAGCACCCAGTTGCAGTTCAACAAGATTTTCTTGCGCAATTTGGTTAGCCGCCTGTCGCAGACCAGCGCCGACGCGGATCTCTAGTCAACGAGGCGATAAAACGCGCCGGCGGATCGTAATTCCGATTGCACCAGGTGCACGCCGCGCACCGGCCAGGTAATGGAGCTGATCGCGCTTGATTCTGGCGGCCGCCGCGCATTTCTCACCAGCGTGACATGAGGAACAAAGGGTCTGCGCTCGATAGGATAACCGCGTTCCCTCAATGCGCGGTGTAAGTCCGCAGCGAGTTTTAGTAATTCCCGCGGCGATTCCGTCGGGGCTGCGTAGACGACACCTTGGGGAAAAGAACTTACCCGATCCAACGTCAGCGCACAAAAAAAATCCCCTCGTTCATCGGCAAGTTTCGTCAATTCAGAAACGGCGCCATCCGCTACATCCCCCAGGAACGCCAGGGTCGCGTGAATGTTGTGCCATGAGATCGGTTTGCCCTGAGCCTCATGCGCAAGTTCGCGGGCCACATCGGCAAGCCGCTGCTGGATCGTCTCATCGGGCCAGAGCGCAAAGAACAAACGTCTGCTAGCTTGCGCCGTCACTGCGCTGCCACATACTCCAGCAAACACACCGCCTGGGCCGCGATCCCCTCGCCCCGGCCGGTGAAGCCCAATTGCTCCGTCGTGGTTGCCTTAATGTTAATCGCATCAGTTGACAGTTCGAGGTCGTCGGCGATATTGACGACCATAGCCGGAATATGCGGCGCCATGCGTGGCGCCTGGGCGATGAGAGTCGCATCGAGATTGACAATGCGAAAATCCCGGTCGCGAATTTTTTGATTGACTCCGCGCAACAACATGCGGCTGTCGATATCCTTGTACGCCGGATTACCATCGGAAAAATGCCGGCCGATGTCGCCCAACGCCGCCGCACCCAGCAGCGCATCGCAGATCGCGTGGAGCAACACATCGGCGTCGGAGTGGCCGAGCAAACCCAAATAATAGGGAATTTCCACACCGCCGATGATCAACTTGCGACCCGACGCAAAGGCGTGAACATCGAAGCCCTGACCGACACGCAGTTTGGTCATTTAGTCGTGCCCTGCCCGCTTTGCCGCGTCAGGAGCCATTCTGCAAGGGAGAGGTCCTCGGCATAGGTCACTTTGATGTTGCCGCGATCGCCCATCACCAGTTTGGGGCGCATGCCCGCCGCCTCGATGGCGCTCGATTCATCGGTGATCGCTTCAAGCTTCGCGTTTTGTAACGCATTGCGCAAGGCGCCGGCGCGAAACATTTGCGGTGTTTGCGCTTGCCACAGCCCCGCGCGCGCCTCGGTGGCGCTCGCGCGCCGGTTTTCATCGCCACGCTTGATCGTGTCCGAAACCGGAACGGCCAACAGGCCACCCACCACATCGCTGCCAATTTCTTCAATCAAACGATGCAACGCCACCGCCGACAGACACGGGCGCGCAGCATCGTGAACCAGCACCCAATCGTTATCGAGCACACCATGGCGCTCCATTGCCCGCAATCCATTCAGCACCGTCTCCGCCCGGCTAGCACCGCCACAAGGCAATAGCCCTAGGCTATCCTGTACCAGCGCGGCTTCCAGGCCAGGCATGCTTGAGAGCCGCTCCCCATAGGCGTCTCCAGGCAGAACCACGACAAAAACCCGCGCGATTCGCGTATCGGCGAGGAGTGGCGCCACGGCGTGGGCGAGCAAACTTTTTCCGCCAATCTCGAGATATTGCTTCGGCGTTTCGCCACCGATTCGAGTTCCGCTTCCGGCAGCGGGAATCAAGGCAAAATAACGCGGCATCGGGCTACGCGATTTCTTCTAGGCCGCCCATATAGGGCCGCAACACCGATGGTATCGACACGCTACCATCCACCTGCTGGTAGTTTTCCAGGATCGCGACCAAAGTGCGGCCGACAGCGAGACCCGAACCGTTCAGCGTATGGAGTAATTCCGGCTTGCCCAGCGCGTTACGGAAGCGCGCCTGCATGCGCCGCGCTTGAAACGCCTGGCAATTCGAGCACGACGAAATCTCACGATAGGCATTTTGTGCCGGCAACCAGACTTCAAGATCGTACGTTTTCGCCGCGGCAAATCCCAGATCGCCGGTACACAACGCCATCACCCGGTAGGGCAATTCCAGCTTTTGCAAAATCGCCTCGGCATGGCCAACCATTTCTTCCAATGCCTCATAGGATTTTTCCGGATGCACAATTTGCACCATCTCGACTTTGTCGAATTGATGTTGGCGGATCATGCCGCGGGTATCCTTGCCGTAACTCCCGGCTTCCGAGCGGAAACACGGCGTGTGGGCTGTCAATTTCATGGGTAACCGATCGAGGGGAACAATCTCGCCGCGAACCGTATTGGTAAGCGAAATCTCCGACGTAGAAATGAGATATAGATCTTCCGCAGCCTCCGCCCCACCCTTGCGCACGGCGAACATATCGTCTTTGAATTTCGGCAACTGCCCGGTGCCGAGCAAAGTTTCGCGGTTGACGATATACGGCGTGTAGTGTTCGATGTAGCCATGAATTTGAGTGTGCGTGTCGAGCATGAACTGCGCGATGGCGCGATGCAGCCGCGCGATGGCGCCGCGCATGAGGGTAAAGCGCGCGCCAGAGAGCTTGGCAGCCGTTTCGAAATCCAAGCCGCCGAGATTCGTACCGATATCGACGTGATCTTTGACTTCGAATTCGAATTTCTTCGGCGTTCCCCAGCGACGTACTTCGGCATTGTCGTCAGAGGATTTCCCTGCCGGCACGCTGATGTGCGGCAAGTTCGGCACGTTCAGCATCATGTCTTGCAGCTTCACTTGCGCTGCTTCCAGTTGCGCTTCACCCGCTTTCAACTCATCAGACAGGCTCGCGACTTCCGCCATGATCGCCGACACATCTTCGCCCTTGGCCTTTGCGTGGCCGATGAGCTTTGACGATTGATTGCGTTTCGCCTGCCACTCTTGGGTCTTTACCTGAATCGCCTTGCGCTCGTTTTCCAGCGCACGAAACGCCTCGACATCGAGCTGGAAGCCGCGCCCAGAAAGGCGCTTGGCTATACCATCCAAATCCGTTCGTAGTAATTGAATGTCTAACATGATAATCCGTAGCGTGCGCCATGCGCACGATGATGATGAAACAGTGCGCAAGCGCACCCTACATTTTTTTATTTGCTTTAGCGTCCAGTTCGCGTAAGGCGTTGAGCTTGTCGCGTATCTTCGCCTCCAAACCGCGATCCGTCGGCTCGTACCAACGCTTGTTTTCCATGCCGTCGGGCAAGTATTGCTCACCCGCCGCGTAGGCGTTTTCTTCGTCGTGGGCGTAGCGATATTCCTTGCCGTGGCCCAAATTTTTCATCAGCTTGGTCGGCGCATTGCGCAAGTGGATCGGCACGGGCCGCGATTGATCTTGCGCCACGAAAGCGCGAACTGCATTATACGCGACGTAGGCCGCGTTACTCTTGGGCGCGCAGGCCAAATAGAGTGCCGCCTGCGCCAATGCCAACTCGCCTTCCGGTGAGCCGAGCCGCTCGAACGTAGCGACCGCATCGAGGGTCAGATTCAGCGCCCGCGGGTCGGCTAAACCGATATCCTCACTCGCCATGCGCACCAAGCGCCGAGCCAGATAACGCGGATCGGCGCCGCCGTCCAACATGCGCACCAGCCAATAAAGCGCGCCATCGGGGTTCGAACCGCGCACGGATTTATGCAACGCCGAGATTTGATCGTAGAACTGATCGCCGCCCTTATCGAAGCGGCGGCCGCTACGCGTAAGGGCGTTTTGCACTAACTCCGCATCGATGCTTTTCACGCCGCTTTGCTCTACGGCAACGTTGAGTTGTTCCACCCAGTTTAGTAAACGCCGCGCGTCGCCGTCGGCGGTTTGAGTTAACAAATCTGCTGCTTCATCGGACATCGTGACGCCCTGAAGAACCGCACCCAGAGCGCGGCTCAGCAAGGCGCGCAGCTCGTCAGTAGATAGGCTATGCAACACATACACAGCGGCGCGGGACAGCAACGCGCCGTTGACTTCGAAGGATGGATTCTCCGTGGTCGCGCCGATGAAGGTAATGAGCCCCGATTCGACATGGGGAAGAAACGCGTCCTGCTGGGATTTGTTGAAACGATGCACTTCGTCAACGAATAAAATCGT
>JAYTGZ010000240.1:0-2920 GCA_043733025.1 Pseudomonadota bacterium
AACCACCAGCCAAGCGGGCGCCGTGACGATGAGAAATAACAGATATAGACCGATGCCGCCGAGCAAATAGCGAAACGATGGAAAACGTACGGCGGGCAATGCGAGCCTCATGGCGAACCTCCCGGTCTGACTAGCGTAACGCTACCTTTTACCCGTCCCGATTCCGCCGCCTGTATCTGCAAGATTTCAACCCGCAGCCGCT
Source organism: Pseudomonadota bacterium (assembly GCA_043733025.1). Classification (GTDB taxonomy): domain Bacteria; phylum Pseudomonadota; class Gammaproteobacteria; order Burkholderiales; family JALYOK01; genus JALYOK01. Next base: position 203 of record JAYTGZ010000240.1, read on the forward strand.
GTTGGCTTTGCATACTTTCCAGGAAACCCAGGAAGCCGTCGAAGGCGACACCGTTTAAAGTGAGGCGCACGCGTTGCTTGTCGACTCTATCGACGGCGCTGACTTTATCGCGCAGTCCGGCAGCCTGCAGCCCGCTCTCCACAGCCTGGCGGACATCGCCAGAAGCCGCGCCAGTACCGGGTGGCCTCGGGCCATTGCCTTGTAGCGCGGTTATCTCTTGCAGGTTGGTGCGCATTTGCGCGGCTTCGGCACGCAATTGCGGCAGGCTGGTGCTCAGTTTCTTGCGCCCTTCGCTGATCGGCAACCACGCCATGCCGTAAAGTAGCACCAACATTAAGAAGCTACTGCCGATGGTCAGCAGCGCGCGTTCGCGGGCGTTGCGCGCTTGCCAAAAGGTTCGCCAAGCCTGTTTCATCGCTGCTCTCCCGCTAGCGCCAAGCGCGCACTAACGCCATCTTCCTTTTGCGTGCTGGCTTCGACGCTGGCGCCTGGCACTGTTTTGACTAGCTCGTTGCGCAGTTGCTCGACCGCGCTGCCGTCGCTGAATAACACATCAAGCTTGAGCGATTCCTGATCGTAATTCAGTGCCTCTACTCGCTTGGCGTTGTTGATGAGTGGTAGCGATCTATAGAGCAGTGGCAAGAAATCCGCCGGTTGTTGCTGGCCACTGGCACGGCGCAGGTCGGCGAGGTTACGCTGCATTTGCAACGGCGCGTCGATAACGACTTTGGCATCGGGAAATGCGGTGCGAAAGGTCTTATCCATGTCCGCCGAGAGCGCTTTCTTCTCGCGATTCAAGCGCCACCAATCGGCGCCGGTCGCCAACACCTGTGCGCCGATGATGATTGCCGCAAGAATTATGATCGGCCGCAATTGCGGCAGCAATTCGCGCACACTGGAAGAGGGCGCGTAATCGCCCTGCAGCAGATTGATCGCGTTGATTGTGTTTAGGAAGCGCGGCGCCCATTCCCAGTCCTGCCCCGGCGCCACGGATACGCCAAGCTGGGTGGTCCATAGCGCGAGATCCGGGATTCGCGCCGCCCCATCGGTGGCGCGCAGGATGATTTTTTCTGGCAAGCGTTGCTTGTCTCGTGCTTCCTCCACCGCGCGGCGTAAGGCGAAGGGCGCACCATCGTCGCCCATGCTATCCAGCGCGAGGCCGGCCCCCTGGGCAGTACGCACAAACCCTTCGTGGCCATCCCAAATCAAGGTCCAGGCTTGCGGTTCGAGTTCAGGCAAACAGGTTTCCGCATAACCCCGCTCCGGGCGGAAGCCCAATTGTCGCAGCCGGTCGCAAACGCTGTCGAGCCAGGCGCGATCTAAAATGGCGACGCGAGTCATACCCTGCGCATCGCGCAGTCCCGTCGCCACTTGCACTTGGCCGGGATCGGAAAGGATTTTTTCTTCCACGGCGAACGGCAGTATTTGCCGCAGCTTTTGCCCGCGCACCGGCGGCAGCCTGACTTCGGTGAACAACACCAAGCTCGCCGGTACGATGATCTCGACTTGATCGGCGCGCGGTAATTCCGCAGGCGCGGCGCTGCCGCTGCGCTGTAGCTCGCCGGTGGAGGCGCGCAGCGCATACTTCACCGCGACGTCGTTGTCGGCTGCGAAGCCCGCTTCCGGCAAATAAACTTGTAAGATCGTCATTAGTCTAAAGTTTGTTTTTGCCACACGATGGCGGGCCAGGTGGACATATCAGTGCGTAGGATCAGCGCCAGGAGGCCGGTTTGAGTGGCGCCGAATTGACTCACGGCGGAGACTAAAAAATAGTTGCTTTTCACATCGATATTTTTCGCGCTCCACGGATGGGTGGCGGGATTTTTGGCATCGAGCGCCGGCAGCAAAGTGCTGGTCTGGGTTTCGAACTCAGCAAGTTCCTTGAAGGGCGCCTTATCGCGAAGGGTTAGTATCTGCGTCCCGGCCTGGGCGCCAAACACCGCATTCAGTACCTCTTTGGGCGCGGTGTTTACGTTCAGTTTGGTCGGAATCGTCGGTGCCGATGCACCTTGCGCCGGGGCCTTAACGACGGGAATCGCCGTGATAAAAGGTTTCAGTTTCTTGATGACAGCGTCGTCGAAACCCTGAATACGGTTGAGTTCGTCCAGGCTCTGCAGCGGCTGATTGGCGGTGCGATAGGGTTCGGGTTTGCCAAGGTAGGTTAAGTCTTCGAACGGGCCTTGCTCGTCGAGGTCGATATAATCTTGAAGCGCTTGCGCCAGACTCGGCGGTAGGTCGAGTAACTTCAGCAACTCGGTAAACCACTTTAGTTGAAAACTTTGCTGCAGCGGATCCGTCGCCGCGAGATTATTGACGTTGAACAATCCCTGTTGATCGAGGATCTTGCCGCTCACGCTACCGCCCTCGACAGGCGTGATTAAGGCGTATTTCGCCCAGCTTTCTCCTAAGTGATCATAGCTCGCGGTGTTGGGATCTTTTAAGTCTTCCACCAACACCAAGCGGCCGAAATAAAGCGCCGCGCGGCTCACCGCGAGGGCCTGCGCCTGGTTGCCGAGGTTCTCGCTCTGGCGTACCCACAGGTTCTGTTGCCACGCGGCGTAAGCGGCAACGCTGGTCGCAAGCGCCACGACCAACATCGCCATGATGATGGCAACCCCGCGCTGTGACTGGTTGGCGGTTTTCATGACAGCAACAATAACAAACGGGTGATGGTTTCGCCGCTGTCCAGGGTCAGGACGACTTCGACGGCCTTGGGCA
>JAYTGZ010000241.1:0-3768 GCA_043733025.1 Pseudomonadota bacterium
GCTCATCCAAATCGAACACAGCAAACAAGTCACATTGCTTGACATCGATAAGCTGAAGGTCTCGTCCAGCCGCCAATCCGAGGCGGCGGGCTTCACAACAAATCATGGCGTTGCAATGTCGTTTCGACGTCCCGCAATCCGCCAAAGCGTGGCCCACGCATGATCTAAACGCAACATTGCGCACGCGCGCGAAAGGGGCTGTATCCGCCAATAGGTTAAGGGAGCAATGACGATGCTGCAGTATTCAGGGTCGCTGTCTCGCCAGTGCCCGATTTCGATGCCTAACGGTGACGAGGCGGTTGGCCCCAAACAATCCGCTATCTCAAACGGATTGGCGCCATGGTGCGTTTCGGAATTCCATTTCCCGTTCTACGGCAATGCGACGGAGAAACTTACGTACTGCGTGCGCTACGCGATACTTGCGCCGTCCTCACACAATACCCAGCCATGGCATTTCGCATTGCGTCGCAACCAGATCGAGCTTTACGCGGATCGCACACGCAGCTTACCGGTCATCGATCCCGACAATCGCGAATTGATCATAAGCTGCGGCGCGGCGCTCGCCAATCTGTCTATCGCAATGAGGCATTTTGGGTATCACGCTGATTTTGCGCAATTTCCCGAGCCTAACGATACGGATCTAATAGCCACGGTCGGATTAGGACGGGAACACCTGCCAACGTGCCAGGATGAAATCCTGTTTCAAGCCATCCCCATGCGCCGCACCAATCGTAGTGCCTATGAAAACACGGCGATTTCACGTTCACTTCTGTACGAATTGCGCGCCGCGTGTACCAGCCAGGGCGTCTCGCTAACGGAAACGTCCGACAAAGAACAGAAACTCGCGATTGCAGAGTTGGTAGCCGAAGGCGACCGGCGACAAATGGCTAACCCCGAGTTTCGCGCGGAACTCGCCCATTGGATTCATCCGGCTGGGGTGGAAAGTCACGATGGTATTCCGTGTTATGCGCAAAACATACCAAAGGTTCTCGATTTCGCCGCGCCGTTCATGGCTCGACTCATTCGAACTTTCGATATGGGAGATTTTACCGCTGCGCGCGACGCCGATCTTGCAAACGCCTCTGCGGTTCTGGCAGTGATAAGTACACCGACCGACTCCCTAGCGGACTGGTTGGCGGCGGGCATGGCACTTGAACGCGTCTTGCTCATCGCTCGGGCAGCAGGTGTATGGACATCGTTCCTCAACCAACCCATTGAGGTGTCGGAATTACGATTAGCACTGCACGGACTAGCGCACTGCCCAGGCACGCCGCAAATATTGTTGCGAATGGGATATGGCCGAGAAAGCGACCCCACGCCTCGGCGTGCCCTGGACGAAGTATTGAGCAACTAGCAACTCCCACTTCCTCTTTTGGCCCGATTCCCCTGCGGGCTTTTTTTGCGTCGTCGTCGGTTTTGAAACACATCCGTGCGGTGCCCCGGGTAGGTTTCAAACTTGACCATTGCAAACTTTGACGCTTATCTTGGATAATCAAACGTCCTCACTCTCAATCGCCCGCCAAGAATGAACGCGCCCGTCGAAACCAAGTTACGAAATGGGCTGCCGAACTTATTGCATGCCATCATTGCCAGGCTACCTTGGTTAGTGCTCGGCCTGGCCTTGATCGGTACCGTCGCTGCCTGGTACATGACTCGCGCGGCCGTTCTCGAAGCGGCCAAGACCGGCTTTGATTCCACCGTGAGCGACGCAATCTCTAAGATCCAAGGTCGGATGCGCGCCTACGAACAGGTGTTGCGCGGTGGCGTCGCCCTCTTCGCCGCGCATGGGGCAGTCGATCGCGCCACATGGCTGCAGTACGTGAAAGACCTGAGGACCGAGGTTTCCTATCCTGGGATGCAAGCCATCGGCTATGCACAGCACGTCGACGGCGTGCTAAAGGACACGTTCCTGCAATCTATCCGCGCTGGTGACAATATTCTCTATCAAATCTGGCCCCACGGCGATCGTGCTCTCTATACGCCAGTCGTACATATCGCGCCCTTCGAGGGCGCCAACGCGAAGGTGCTGGGCTACGACATGTTCTCCGAACCCATCCGCCGCGCGGCGCTGGAGCAGGCAAGGGATAGCGGCGAAGCGATGCTGAGCGGCAAGGTAAGATTGGTGCAAGAGTCGGCGCCGGTCCGGAAACAAGCGGGCACGCTACTGTATTTGCCGGTCTACCACCGCGGCATGCCGCACAGCACACCCCAAGAACGGCGCGCAGCATTGCAGGGCTACGTCTACGGCGCCTTTCGCATGTCCGACTTGATGCGTAATACGCTAGATAGCAGCAATTACCGAAAAGTCGACATCGAACTATTCGATGGCCCGGAAGCCCATCCCGAATCGCTTTTGTTCGACGGAGATACCAGACTCCATTCATTTGCCAAGGAGTACGCAACCCCATTCGTCGCCGTGCGTCACATGGCCGTTGCAGGACGCCCTTGGACACTTAGCTTCGCCGCTCGGCCCGCGTTCGCGGCAGACTTCGACCCTGGGACGCCGCGTTTTGCTCTCATCGGCGGCAGTATCATGAGCCTGCTGTTGTTCGGCGCCGCATGGATGCTTTCGCGGGATTTGAAATCTTCGAAAGCACTTACCCAGGCCATGACGTCGGCCTACCGGGAAAGCGAAGCTAGGCTCGACCGAATCATCAGTTCGGCGATGGATGCAATCATTACCGTTGATCAGTATCAGAACATTGTGATGTTCAACCCCGCAGCGGAAACCATGTTCCGCTGCGACGCGACGGATGCCATCGGGAAGCCCCTTGACCGCTTAATTCCAGAACGCTTTCGTACCGCACACCACCGACATGTGGAACGGTTCAGCACGACCGGCGTTACTTCCCGCGCCATGGGGCGCGAATTGCCGCTCTATGGGTTGCGATCGGATGGCGAGGAGTTTCCTATCGATGCTTCGATTTCCCAGCTCGACCACGATGGAGCGAAACTCTTCACCGTCGTGCTGCGCGACATTACCGCCAGGAAAGCAGCGGAAGCTGCGCTGCGAGCATCCAATCTCAAGCTTCGCGAACTCTCGACTTATGTAGAGTCTGCGAGGGAAGCGGAACGCATCCGCATTGCACGGGAAATTCACGATGAAATCGCTTCAACTCTGACGGCGGTCAAGATGGACTTGGTTGCCATGACCAGTCTGGTGAAAAGTGACATTCACGCCCTCGAAGAACGGCTACCCCATTCGATCAAACTCACAGATTCCGCCGTTTCGACGACCCGAAGGATCATCAATGACTTGCGCCCAAGCATACTCGACAACCTCGGCGTGTGGGCTGCGATCGAATGGCAGGCGGGCGAAACGGCGCAGCGTGCTGGAATCGCACATACGGTAGAAATTGCTGACGATCTGTTGTCAGAGGAATTTCCCGCGCCGCGGACCACCGCGCTGTTCCGCATCGTTCAAGGAGCGCTATTCAACGTTTGGCGCCATGCCCAAGCGACTCATGTCAGCGTCCGCGCTTATCGAGAACCCAACGACGTTGTCGTTGAAATTGAAGACGACGGCAAAGGGGCGACCGAAATCGATCTGACCAAAGATGGGCACTGGGGTATTATGGGAATGTATGAACGTGCGCGCTCCCAGGGCGGGCATTTATCGGTGACCGGCAACCGAGGCCGTGGCACCATCGTATCGGTACGTATGCCGCTAAGCTAATGCGCTGCCGCGTCCGCGGCAGAATGTGAATGACCGTGTCCCCGCTGAAACTCAACATACTGATTGTCGATGACCATGCGGTGGTCAGAGAA
>JAYTGZ010000242.1:0-3464 GCA_043733025.1 Pseudomonadota bacterium
TCCGGGTTCCGCCGCAAGGTGCCGAGCCCGCTGCACGGTGCATCGACCAGCACGCGATCGACTTTTCCCGCGAGGCGCTGGATGCGCGCGTCGTTCTCATGCTCGATGCGAACCGGCTGGACGTTCGACAGGCCCGAGCGTTTCAAACGCGGCTTGAGATTGGTCAGCCGTTTCTCCGACACGTCGAAGGCATAGAGCCGCCCGGTCGAATGCATCAAGGCGCCGAGCAACAAGGTTTTGCCGCCGGCGCCGGCGCAGAAATCCACCACCATTTCGCCGCGCTTGGGGGCCAGTAAATAGCCCAGCAATTGGCTGCCTTCGTCCTGCACTTCCACATGCCCTTCGACCAACAAATGATGTTGCTGCAATGCCGGTTTGCCCACGACGCGAATACCGGCGGGCGAGTAGGGCGTTGGCTCGGCCTCGATTTCGATTTCCTGCAATGCCTCGAGCACCGTTGCGCGATTCGTGTGCATGGTATTCACGCGCAAGTCCAGTGGCGCGGGTTGATCCAGACCGCGGGCCAGCTCGATGAGTTGTTGCCGTGAGTGATGCTTCAGATAAAGCTGAATCAACCACTCGGGAAAGTTGGTTTCCGCCGGCAGGGACAGATGGCCCGGCGCCGCGCTGACGATACCACGCAGCATTTCACGTTCATGGGGCTTGGTGAAGCCGCTCAGGTTTTTCACCTCCCAGCCCTGAACTTTCACCAACGTTGCCAGCAGCAACACGCGCGGCTGATCGCTCTGGGTGAGATACATCAGCCACAGACGCTTGCGCAGCAAGGCGTAAATCGTCTCGGCGATGAGGCCGCGATCGCGCATACCCAGGTTACGGTTGGCGCGAAAAAAATACCTCAACACCGCATCCGCCGGGTGGACGAAACGCAGCACTTGCTTGGTCGCTTCAAGCAATAATTCGAACTGGGCAAGCGAGATCAAATAAACAAACTCTGAATTGGAAAGGGTTACTGCTTCGCGCTCAGGACTTTCATCGCCATCAAGGTCTGCTCGATGACGCTGCCTTTTTTATCCGTGACGCGAATTTTAACAGGGAGGTAATGATGTTCCAAGGCGAGCCACACTTCCATACCGTCTTCGTCGCCATTGCGCCGCTTGAGAATTTTCAGCGTGCGGAACGTCCCGCCCTCTAAGCCGATGGATTCTTCTCCGGCGCGCTCGAAGGCGTAGCGTTCCAATTTACGGCCGTTGGTGACTATCACCATGAGATCTTCACCGAGGGGCGGCGTGAAGGCGAGTTGAAACAACAGGCTCAACATATCCTGCGTTCCGGCGCTGACGGCCTCGGTGCGTTCTCCGCTCTTGCCGTTGAATTGCACTGAACTTTCCGGCCAGTTGAACGTGGCACTGTCTTTCTTGCCGCGCCGTTCGACGCTGAAGGTGGCGGGGCGCAGACCGCCCGTGGTGATGTCACCCTCGCTCGCTTGAACATATTTTCCGGCGATGGCGAAGATGCCCGTGCCCTGGGCGACGCTGCTAAGCCGGTAATGTCCGTCGGCGAAATTCCAACTCAAGATAAGCTCACCCGATACGATACCCATGCGCAATTTGTATTGCGCCTCACCCGCGGCGGGCAAGGGCAGGGCATTGAGATCGATCGTCGCCGTGGGCGGTGGCGCCGGTTGCGCGGGAACACTCGGACTGGCAATGGCGATTTCCGTTGCCGGTGGCGGCGTTTCCTTTGGGAGCGCGGGTGTTTCGCTTGGCTTGGCCGTGGCCGGCTGTGGCGGCGCCGCGACCCATGGCACGGATTCCATGGGCGCTGTGTTTTCGTTTTTGGCCATCGGCGCACCCGGCGGCGGCCCGTCTTGGGCTATAGGTTCCAGCGGGTGGGGCGCGGTGGCAATGGCGGGTATCGGTGACGGTTCCGCGGCGGCGACGGGCGGCGCGACGGCTTCATCGCCGGCCAGCATGGCCGGATGCTCGATCGGTGTCGGCGCACGCAATTTCGCGCCCGAACGTTCGCGAACGCTCGCGATCGACGGCGGCGGCGCGGGTTCCGAGGGCGGGCTTTCGGCAATGGGCACAGTCGGTTGTGTGACTTCAGGTGCCGGGCTGGGAGCCATATCCGGCGCGGCCTCGGGCATAGGCATGGCTGGCGCCCGCTCTGCTGTTGGCTTCGGGGCAGATACCGTTTTTGAGGGTGGTTTGGCGCCCGGTTTCTTGGTGGCGGGCTTGATCGCCGGAGCCGGTGCTTCAAGCGGCGTGATCGGCTCGGTTTTGGGCGCTAGGACTGGCGGCGCCGCGACGGCCGCCACCAGTCGAGGCGCGGCGATGGTTGCGTTGAGCGTCACACGCGGTGGTCCGTCCACCCGCTGCGGCTTAAAGCGCACGCCGTACAGGAACAGCGTGTGGATCGCCAAGGACAGCGCCACCATCCACCAAAAAGTTGGGCGAAACGCCGGCCAGGTGAGCGCCACCACGATTATTTTTGTTCGCCTTCGTCGATCACGATTTTCGTCAGCAATTGCTCCAGCATATGCTCGTCATTCGCCGCCATCACTTTCACCGGCACGTAATGCTGATCTTTGCCGAGCCATAGCTCGAAGCTCGCTTCGCTTTGATCCGCTTTAATTTTCGCCACGTGTACGGTGTCGTAATTGCCGGAGGGTGTTTTCACCAGTTGATCTTTAAACACGCGATAGGGATATTCTTCCACCTTTTTGCCGTCGGTTAACGTCACGGAGCCGTCGCTCTGCGGTGGCGTGAACATGAACTGGTATTTGAGCGACAGGCTGTCGAAGGTTTGGGGTTTGAGGGCGTGTTTGGTGACATCGCCGTTTCGCGTCAGCACGAGTTCGTGATCGACCCAATTAAAATCGGCTGCCCGGGATTTCTCCGGCTTGTTGCTGATGGTCTGGGTGAAATGTTCCGGCCGCAATCCATCTACCGTCACCGTGCCGCTCGCGGTTTGCGTGAGCGTGGGCAAGAGCCAACTCAAGATCGGCTTTGCCACGCTCTCGATGTGATACTTGTTATCGCGGACAGTGAATTTTTCCGTCACCTCGCCGAGCTTCAGCGTACCTTTGAACAGCAAATAGGTGGTGTTGATCTCGCGCACTTCTGCGTGGGCGGCGCCGAAACAAAATACCGCCAATGCAAACAATCGGGTCATTCTTGCTCCCTCGGGCTAATGAGCGCAGCGCCATCTGTCGCGTTGCCGCTGAACGTAACGCGCTGTCCTGCGCCGAGGCTGACCTTGCCTTCGATCAGCCAACTGAGCGCACGCGGATACACAACGTGTTCCTGGCGCAACACCCGTGCCGCCAAGCTCGCCGCGTCGTCATCCGGCAACACCGGCACGGCCGCTTGAATGATGATCGGGCCGCGATCCAATTCCGGCGTAACGAAATGCACGGTGCAGCCATGCAAAGTGACACCGCAATCCAACGCCTGTTCGTGGCTGTGTAGGCCGCTAAATGCCGGCAGCAACGAAGGATGAAT
>JAYTGZ010000243.1:0-7366 GCA_043733025.1 Pseudomonadota bacterium
AGAGCCTGATGTCGGGCAGCAATTAATGCGTCTGAGTCCATCTGCCAAGTCTATACCCTCGGCGATAATTAGTCCATGTAATTAATTTATGCTTCCTAACTGGAATCATGTCTTGCTCGCCGCAAAGGTCCGCTTCGAGATCTTTCGCCATAGCAACCACGGTAGCCGCACCACGAATCCACACAACAGGCGTGTGTGCATCCAAGCTAGCAAGGCATTGTCGCGCACATAGTTAAAGTGCGATACGCCACCTTCGGCGGCGCTGAAATAGTGTACCGGCGCCGCCACGTTGATTGGCGTGACGCCACGCCAAACCAAGCGCACGGCGGCTTCCGCGTCGAAATCGAAACGCCGCATCCAAGGGTTGTGCCGCATGATATCGATCAACGGCGCGATGGGGTAAACGCGAAATCCGAACAAGGAATCGCCGATGCCTTGCCAGCAGGTTTCCAGATTAGCCCACCAGTTCGATATCTTACGGCCGCGCACTCTTAAGCTCGGCGCGCTGGCATCGAATTGCGGCAAACCCAGCACCAGTGCGGTCGGGCTGGCGATCGAACGGGCCATGAATTCCGGAATTTTTTCCGCCGGGTGTTGGCCGTCGGCGTCCATCGTCAGGGCATGGGTGAAATGCTGCTTCGCCGCTTCCTGCAACCCGTGCAAAACCGCCGCGCCTTTGCCGGAATTCCGTGGCAATACGAATACCCGCAATCCCGCATTCTGTTCGGCGAGGGCGAGAAGCTGCCGGTCAGTGCCGTCGGTGCTGCCATCGACCACGATCCACACCGGTGTCCAATATTTTCGCGCTTGGCGAACGGTTTCCACTACCTTGGCGCCGGTGTTGTAGCTCGGGATAATGACCAGATGAGAACCGGACACGCCGCTCATCGTTGCCCGGGCAATTCGCCGCGGAAATAGTCTTCAAGTTCCGCTACGAAGGTTTTCACGTCGCCGGTCACTTCAAAGCGTTTTCCCAAGCGCACGCGAAAGGTCACGGGCATCTGAGGCTTTTTGTACAGCGGCCAGCCTTTGCCGAGGCAGGGATTGTCGGTCTCGATGAACACGGTTTGCACCGGCGCATGGGCCCGTTTTGCAATCAACGCAAAACCGCCTTTGAAATCGTTGATCGGTTTTTTGCGAGTGCGTGTGCCTTCAGGAAATACCAGCAAGTGCTCGCCGCGCGCAAGCTCCGCCGCGGCGATCCGTATCATGTTAACCGACGTGTCGTTGCGTATGTAGCCCGCGAGGCGCGAGCCGCCACCGAGGAAAATGTTGTCCCAAATCTCCGCTTTCATGATGCAAGTCACCCGCGGCAAGCGCGAGATCACCAGCACTGCGTCCAATAGGCTCGGGTGGTTGGCGGCGATGATCAAGCCTGTTTCGTTGCGCAACACATCTAGGGCGCTGAGGTCGGCTTTCTCGGTGCCCATCTTGCAGGTGATCCAGACATAGAAACGGAACAACAGATGTATCGTGGTTTTCCCCAACTTCGCGCCGAACGCGCGCGGAAGCAGCGGATACAGTATCGCGCTGATCAGGGTGAATAAAATGCCGCCGGCGCCAAAAATAAAAACTGCGCCATAAATCTGCGCGTACTCCACCGGCAGCATCAGCCAATTCTTCATAATCCGAAGGACAGTAAGCGGCACTGTTTGGTTACCGGGATCGGCGCTTTGCTGCATTATATCCCCGTCAACCGTGGACTACTCTTTGGCCTCGACCAAGGTCTTGGACTCCGAGAAAATCCACGCGATGGCAACGCCAGCGGCTAAGCTGTTCTTGGTCTTCACTAGCGGGCTGTCTTCGTAGGCGGCGCCGTTCAAGTTGCTCCATGAGGCGAAGCCGCCGACCCAGAACTTTGGATAACGCTTGCTCACGGCTGCGAGCATTTGCATGCCGGCGTAGCCACCTTTTGCCTGGTAGGCGGGCCGGTTGGGTGTGGCGAACGCGCTATCGACACCGAAGAAATACTGATGGTTTCGGCGGGTCGCGAACAGCGGGCCGGCGGCGAGTCCTACGTTCCAACCGGGGCCGAGTAAATTGTCCCGTAGATCAAGATTCAAGCGCGGTTCGAACACCCATCCAGTCTGGCGAAAGCTGCGCAGATCTGTTGCAAACACCGTGCGCAACGGCAAACGCAGATCGAGTTCGGCGCCGTTGTCGCGGTCTTTGTAGAGATGAACATTAAAGTTCGGTCCGAATTCTAGGGTGGGATCGAGATCGTCCATGCCACGGCGCGCGTCGTTCTCGGAACTCTTCACCGGCACCGAACCGTTGATACTGAATTCGAGTTCCGCCCAATCGCGAGAAAAAAATAGGCCGCGAATTTTTTGCCGATCCACTTTGAGGAACTCACCCCGGTAGACGAAATAAGGGATGGGCAGCACATAAAACTGCCGCTCGTCGGAACCACGATAGTCGGGGAACTGGATGAGCGATACGCCGGCGCCGGCTTCCCAAAGAGGAAACTGATCGGCGGCGGCGTTGAGGGGTAGAGCTGCTAAGAGCGGTGCGAACCAAGCGGCGAATAGTGTGTAGGTCGACATGGTAAATTTCTTGTGCTGTCGTTGTCGCCGTATTGTAACTTAGGTTCACAGCGTCCCTCCTGGGCAATACCCGCGCCAGGAGGCAAGCAGGGTGCGGCTGTCCAGGCATATCGGGCTGGGAGGCAAGCTTGGAGCGGCTCCTGGCGACGTGGCGCGACATCAACTCGATAACAGAATGACCAACCATACGATCACGGCGTTGATGATCGCGAGGAACACCGCGGCGCTGCCCATGTCTTTCGCGCGCTTGGCCAGTTGATGGTTTTCCAGGGAAATGCGGTCGACCGTCGCTTCCACGGCAGAATTCAGCAACTCTACGATCAGCACCAACATGACGCTGGCTATCATGATGGCTTTGGCGTAGCTTGGCACATGGCAAAACCACGCGACTGGAATCAACACGGCGGCGAGGATGAGTTCCTGGCGAAACGCATCCTCATTCCTCAGCGCGGCCTTTAATCCTTCGGCCGAATAGCCGAACGCCAGCCAAATGCGTTCGAGACCTGCTTTGCCTTTGTGCGGGCTTCCCGCGCGTATTTCGTCCATGCTACGGAAGCTCTGAATAAGTCCGATTTCGTCGTGATTCTGCGTTGCTCACAAAAAATACCTCGTTACATATCATTGTATATGCGGCGTCGATATTTTTTGTTCGCGCCTTGTCTCACTTAGAACTCGAACTTATTCAAATCTTCCCTCGCGGCTAAAGTGCGGCGAGCGCGGCGTCGTAGTTAGGTTCCTGGGCGATTTCCGGCACGAGTTCCGCGTGCTTGACCTTGTTGTTCTCGTCGAGCACGACCACGCCACGGGCGGTGAGACCGCGGAGCGGGCCATCGGCGATGTCGACACCATATTTGGCGTGGAAGTCCTTGTTGCGGAAGGTCGACAAGGTGACGACATTCTTCAAGCCTTCGGCGCCGCAAAAACGGCTCATCGCAAACGGCAAATCCGCGGCGATCACCAGCACGACGGTGTTTTTCATGCTGCTCGCTTTTTCGTTGAACACCCGTGTGGACGTGGCGCAGGTGGGCGTGTCCAGGCTAGGAACGATGTTCAGGACTTTGCGCTTGCCCGCGTAGGTTGCCAGACTGACATCGCTCAGATCGCCGGCGGTGAGACTGAAATCCGGTGCGCTGTCGCCAGTCTTTGGAAAATTTCCGCCGACTTGGACGGGGTTACCTTTTAGCGTAACGGTGGACATGAATGACTCCTGGTTAAGTATTGTGTGGAATGATAATCTAATATTAACCTAGAAAAAGCGGTCACCTGCTGTTTCTAGGTGGAACGATGGCGACGCAGGAAAAATCAAACCGAGGGTTTCCCGTCATGGATAAAGTATAAACAAACGATAGCCGACGGCGACCACGTCTTTCGTTTCGAGGCGCAGTTCCAGATTGACTTCTTCCAGCCGCGCAATCCCTCGTTCGATGCGGGCCTTGTCGGATACGTAATCGGGCGGTTGAATCAAGCGCTTCACGATAGCCTGGTCGGCTGTGTCTGTCAAAGTGAGTTCCAACGTGGGAAAAGCCTGCGCATACCCCGCTCGATTGCGTAGCAGTGCGAAGAGCGCGATCTCCTGCGGCCGGTCGGGGAATTGCTTGAGATCGGACGATTCGATGGTGATCAAATTCGCGTTCCGCGGCAAGGTGATCCGGCAACCGACGACATCGCAATAGGCGCTCAAGAACGGCTTGAACCCCGGCATGTCGCGGGCGATGACATCGCGGAAATAAATCATCCCTTGAGCCAGCAATAATAATAGCAGCAACGCCGATCCCGCCAGCCACCGCATGGAATTGCCGCCACTGCCGGGGCTGAAGTCCGGGTGATAGAGCACCGGCGCATCGCTGTCATCCTCGGCTCGGGGCGACGGGCTTTTTAGCCGGAGTTCGGCTTTGGGTTCCAAATCCCGCGCCGCCGGCTCGTCGGGAACGAGATCGACTCGTTCGCTCTCGACCTCCGCCTGCGGGGCTACTTTGTCCGCCATGACGAGGGTTTCTAGGCCGTTGAACAGTGTGTTGCAGTGACCGCAGCGCACCTGGCCTTCGCGCGCCGCGAGTTGTTGCGGTGTAACGCGGAAGCTGGTGTCGCAGGACGGACACGTGGTCGTGACCTTCTTCAAGATTTTTTCTTGCCGGCGAGACAAACCCAGTCGGCGTCCTCGCCATCGATTTTCAAATCGACGGCGTGGCCGTAGTGATCGATCACACCGAGGGCCTGGTTCTTTAGGATGCCCGACAGCACGATCCGGCCGCCGGGCCGCGTTTTCCCGATGATGATCGCGGCGAGCATTTGCAGCGGATTGGCCAAAATGTTCGCCACCGTCACATCCGCCAGTACACTAGGGGCCTGGTCCGGCAGTTGAAAATCCGCCGTTACGTTGTTGTCGTGCGCATTAGCGCGCGCGACTTCAACGGCGACGGGATCGATATCCGTACCGATGACCGTTCGCGCGCCCAGCTTTGCCGCGGCGATAGCGAGAATGCCGGAGCCACAGCCATAATCAAGCACGATTTCGCCGCCCTTGATCTCACGCTCCAGCCAACGCAGGCATAACAATGTGGTCGGGTGGCTACCGGTGCCGAAGGCGCGGCCGGGATCGAGCACCAGGTTGATGGCGTTCGGATTGGGCGCCTGATGCCAGGTGGGAACGATCCAAAGGCGCGGCGAGACTTCGATCGGTTCGAACTGGCTTTGCGTCAACCGCACCCAATCCTGTTCGTCGACGCTGGTGATGCGGTGGGACGTAATCGCCGCGATCTCCAGCATGGCGCAGGCGTTCTCGATCGCTGCCGGCACATCGGCATCGGCGGCAAATAACGCGGTGACCACGCATTCATTCCAATAACCGGCAAACTCACCCGGTTCGCCGAAGATTGGCTCCTCTTGGAAGGCGCCGTCCGCGGCGTCCGTAACGGTGACCGACAGCGCGCCCTCAGCGAGCAATGCATCGCTCAGCGGGTCGGCAGTCTCAGCGTTGGTTCGGATGGCGGCGGAAAGCCAGCTCAATTCGGACAATCAATGAATGGGAAACAGAAAGATTCTACCTAGAAACGACACTTCCGAGGGTTTGTTGAAAAACGTAGCGAGGATGCCCGTATGCTAGGCGCACGGCGCGCAGGAACCGGAATGGTCTCAAATGTACAGGAGGATTCCGAGCACCGCGCAACGACAGGCTCCTAGGTTTTATCCTTTCTTGCGCAGCGCCAGCTTCTCCTCCAAATAATGGATGTTAGTCCCACCTTTGATGAAGGCGCCGTCGAGCAGCAATTCCTGATGCAGCGGGATATTGGTTTTGATGCCCTCGACGATCATTTCGGACAACGCGATACGCATGCGAGCGAACGCTTGCTCACGCGTATCGCCATGGGCGATGACCTTGCCGATCAACGAGTCGTAATAGGGCGGGACGACATAATTGTGGTAAATATGGGAATCGACGCGGATACCCGGCCCGCCCGGCGCGTGGTATTGGGTGATCCGGCCCGGCGACGGCACGAACGTGTAGGGATCCTCGGCGTTGATGCGGCACTCTATGGCGTGGCCGCGGTACTGGATGTCCCGCTGGCGTAGTTTCAATCGTTCGCCGGCGGCAACCCGAATTTGTTCCTGAACGATGTCCACACCGGTGATTAATTCCGTGACGGGATGCTCGACCTGCACCCGGGTGTTCATTTCGATGAAGTAGAACTCGTCATTCTCGTAAAGAAACTCGAACGTGCCGGCGCCGCGATAGCCGATGCGCTTGCAGGCGTCGGCGCAGCGGATGCCGATGCGGTCCCTCAGACGATCTTTGATGCCCGGCGCCGGCGCTTCTTCGATGATCTTCTGGTGGCGGCGCTGCATGGAGCAATCGCGGTCGCCGAGATAGACAGCGTTCTTGAACTGATCGGCGAGGATTTGAATCTCCACATGGCGCGGGTTCTCGAGGAATTTTTCCATGTAGACCACAGGATTGCCGAACGCGTTTTGCGCCTCGGTGCGGGTCATTTGTACGGCATTGACCAGCGCTGCTTCCGTATGCACTACGCGCATGCCGCGCCCGCCGCCGCCGCCCGACGCTTTGATGATCACCGGATAGCCGACCTGAGCGGCGATGCGTTTGATTTCCTTCGGGTCTTCCGGCAGCGCACCTTCGGAGCCCGGCACCACCGGGACGCCCGCTTTTTTCATGGCGTCTTTGGCGCTGACTTTATCGCCCATCAAGCGGATGGTGTCCGCTCGCGGGCCGATGAATACGAAACCGGAGTTTTCCACCCGTTCGGCGAAATCCGCGTTTTCCGCCAAAAAACCATACCCGGGGTGGATCGCCTCGGCGTCCGTCACTTCCGCCGCGCTGATAATGGCCGGAACATTGAGATAACTCGCGCTTGACGGCGGCGGGCCGATACACACGGATTCGTCCGCCAACATCACGTATTTCGCATCGGCGTCAGCCTCGGAATGGACAGCGACGGTTTTGATGCCCATCTCGCGACACGCGCGCTGGATACGCAGGGCGATTTCGCCGCGGTTGGCGATTAGAATTTTTTCAAACATCAGTACGGCGTGGCGAAAGGTGAATGGTAACGGCGTTGTTGCCGGCGCGGGTTTTGTCGTCACTTTTCACGGCGCCATTACCCGATCACAAACAATGGCTGGCCATATTCGACCGGCTGGCCGCTCTCCGCCAATATTTTTTTCACCACGCCGGCGGCGTCGGACTCGATCTCGTTTAGCAGCTTCATCGCTTCGATGATGCATAGGGTCTGGCCGTCGCTGACGGTTTGGCCGACTTCTATAAAAGCAGGCGATCCCGGTGAAGGGGAGCGATAAAACGTCCC
>JAYTGZ010000244.1:0-3814 GCA_043733025.1 Pseudomonadota bacterium
GTGCAGGTGTTGGCGGAGATCGACGCCGATACCGACAGCGTAGGCGCGGTGATGTTGAGTGCATCACCGGGCTGGGACGCTCAGCGTATCGCCGCCGAATTCGGCGTGAACGTGGCGAGTTTGGTCGATGGCTTGAAGCGGGTGCGCGCGATCGAATCCTTGAGCGCCGAGTCGGCATCCTTGGGCGCGCAACAGTTGGAAAGCTTGCGCAAGATGTTGCTGGCCATGGCGCAGGATATGCGCGTGGTGTTAATCAAGCTCGCCGAGCAAGTCGGCGTAATGCGTAGTCTTACTCAAGCCTCACCTCAGTTACAGCGCCAGGCGGCGCGCCATACGTTGAATCTCTATACGCCGCTTGCCAATCGGCTCGGCGTTTGGCAACTCAAATGGGAGCTGGAAGACCTTGCGTTCCGTTTTCTCGAGCCGCAAACCTATCGGGACATCGCCCGATTATTGGACCAGCGGCGCGTCGATCGCGAGGGCTATATGGAGCATGTATCGGCGATTTTGAAGCAGGCGTTGCGCACGGAACATCTGCAGGTGGACTTGCAAAGCCGGCCGAAACACCTCTACAGCATCTACAAAAAAATGCAGCAAAAGCAACTCGCCTTCGACGAACTTTACGATGTGCGCGCCGTGCGCGTCCTCACCGGCAGTGTGAAGGATTGCTATGCCGCCTTGGGCGTGGTGCAAAACCTGTGGCAAGCTCTCCCCGGCGCGTTCGACGATTATATCGCCCAGCCCAAGGGTAACAACTATCGTTCTTTGC
This sequence comes from Pseudomonadota bacterium, assembly GCA_043733025.1. Taxonomy (GTDB): domain Bacteria; phylum Pseudomonadota; class Gammaproteobacteria; order Burkholderiales; family JALYOK01; genus JALYOK01. Next base: position 770 of record JAYTGZ010000244.1, read on the forward strand.
ACACGGCGGTAATCGGGCCCGAGGGCCGTGCGCTTGAAATACAGATTCGTACCCACGACATGCATCGCGAATCGGAATTCGGCGTCGCCGCACATTGGCGCTACAAGGAAGGCGGCCGCAGTGATCGCAAATACGATGCAAAAATCGCCTGGCTGCGCCAGATGCTGGATTGGCGCGATGAGTTGAGCGCCAAGCAAGGCGGCGCGCTGTTCCAGGACAGCGTCTATGTGCTAACGCCACAAGGCCAAGTGATCGATCTGCCCCAGGGTGCGACGCCGGTGGACTTCGCCTACCACGTCCATACGGATCTCGGCCATCGCTGCCGCGGCGCCAAGGTCGATGGCGCCATGGCGCCGCTCAATTACGTGCTGAAGAATGCACAGCACGTGGAAATCGTCGCTGCCAAGCAGGGCGGTCCGAGCCGCGATTGGCTCAACCCGAATCTGGGCTATCTCGCTAGCCATCGCGGCATTACGAAGGTGCGGCAATGGTTCAACCATCAGGAATTGTCGCTAGCGGTTGCCACTGGCCGCGCGCTGCTAGAGAAGGAAATGCAGCGCGCCGGACGCACCGGCATTGCGCTGGAACGGATCGCCAGCGCGCTGCAATCTCAGGGCGTGAACGAAATGTTCGCCGCCATCGGCCACGGCGAATTGACCAGCCGCCAATTGCAACAGGCCATACTTGCGGATGGCGCGCCGGCCGCCGCGGTGGAGGAGGGCAGCCTCACCCGCAGCGCGAAAGCGTTGACCAGTTCCAGCGGGATATTGGTGCTCGGCGTAAACAACATTGCGACTATGATGGCAAAGTGTTGCAAGCCGGCGCCGCCGGACGCCATCGCCGGCTTCGTCACCAAGACGCGCGGCGTAGTGGTGCATCGCGCCAATTGCAGCAACGTGGTCAACCTTGACGCAGAGCGGCGCGAACGCATGATGCCTGCGGATTGGGGCAGGGATGTGAAGGGAACCTATGCCGTCGACATCGCCGTGGAAGCGATGGACCGCGCCGGACTGTTGCGCGATATCTCCGATGCCATGACACGGGAACGGGTCAACGTCACGGCGGCAAACACCCTCACGCGCGGCGCCCATGCGACGATGTTTTTCACGGTGGAGATTGCCGATCTTTCGAAGCTGCAACTGGTATTGCAAAGCGTGCGGAACGTCGATGGCGTGACGCGTGCGGGACGAAAACGCTAATGCTAACGCGGCTTAGATATAATCCTACCCATCGGACTTAACCAAGGAGCAAGCATGAACAAGATCGATCTCGAGGGAAAAATCGCAGTCGTGACCGGCGGCGCGCGCGGCATTGGCTATGCCATATCCGAGCGCTTACTCCTGTCCGGCGCGAAGGTTGCGCTGTGGGACATGGACGCAGACGCCATGGCGCAAGCGGTGAAAGAATTAAGTACGTACGGCAAAGTCGTCTCCGCAAAGGTCGATGTGGCCAACGAGGCCCAGATCGCGGCGGCACTGGCGGCGACAGAAAAATCCCTAGGCGGCATCGATATTTTGGTCAACAACGCGGGCATCGCCGGGCCGACGGTGAAACTCTGGGAATACACGCCGGCGGATTTTCGCAAAGTGGTCGAGATCGATCTGGTGGGACCGTTCCTGTGCTGCCACGCGCTCGTTCCAGGCATGATGAAGCGCGGTTACGGCCGCATAGTTAACATTGCTTCCATCGCGGGTAAGGAGGGTAACGCCAACGCGTCAGCCTACAGCGCGGCGAAAGCCGGCGTGATCGGCCTGACCAAATCCCTGGGCAAGGAATTGGCAAACCACGGCATCATGGTCAACTGCATCACGCCCGCGGCGGCGAAAACCGACATCTTCAAGCAAATCTCCCAGCAGCATATCGATTTCATGCTGTCGAAAATTCCCATGGGGCGTTTCGTGGATGTAAAGGAAATCGCCGCGATGGCGGCTTGGCTGGCATCGGGAGATTGTTCGTTTACCACCGGCGGCGTATTCGACATTTCCGGCGGGCGAGCGGTGTATTAGGGGTTTATTGCAAGGTTCCTGCGCGCCAAGTGTCTAGTATACGGGCATCGTCGCCACGTTTTTCTACAAACCCTCAGAGGTGGAAACCCGGATGGCATCTCAATGCTGTTCGGTTAGCCGTTCTGGCTGAGCTTGTCGAAGCCCATTCACCCTTCGACAGGCTCAGGGCGAACGAGCTTTAGCGAACAGTATTGGGTGGCATTTTCCCGGAATTCGCTCCGGTCCTTCCGGGCTACGATTTCTAGGCTTCAAAAAACACGCTCGGCGAGGTAATACGTGCGCGTCTCTCCGGATACCCGTCCTGCGAGCCAATATCCATGCGGCTTCTGGCTTATATGCCCGTTGTGGGGTGAGGGGATATTTGGGCCGCACCCAAGAACTTAAGCATCGAAACATATTATTTAACATAATATACATTATACGAAGCGCTGTTTTAGTGTAGTGCGTCAAAATGAACTACCCCGCCGCAAGCGTGAGGTATCGAACACCCAAACCAAAAAACCTTTCGTGGCAAGCCACGGGGAATTGAACCCGAAGGGATTAAAGGTACTTTTTGATCCTTGCAATGACTTGTTCGCGCCCAATCAACTCGAGCGTCGCATCCAAGGATGGCGTCTGCGTGCCTCCGGAGACGGCGACTCGCAGCGGAATGCCGATTTGGCCGAGCTTTAGTTTCTGGGCGGCGGCGGTTTCCTTGAGGATGCTATTGATGGCTTCTCGGGTCCAGGGGATGCTTTGAAGTTTATCGGCGATCAATCCAAGAACAGGCAATATCTCGGGTTTAAGTTGCTCTTCACGCAACGGCTCACCGGGTTCAACGGCTCGGTAAAAGTATACGGCGCCGTCGGCAAGATTCTCCAGGGTGGTCGCACGCGGCTTCAGCAACTCGGCGATGGCGGCAAGCTTGGGATCATCGTCCGCGACGGTGCATTCGCGCGCTCGCAGACGTGGAGCGATCAGCGGCGCCAGCGTCGCCCCGCTGGATTCCTTGAGGTAATGCTGGTTTAGCCACGATAATTTTTCCGCGTCGAACCGAGCT
>JAYTGZ010000245.1:0-3721 GCA_043733025.1 Pseudomonadota bacterium
GAGGAGGCCGCATAGCGGGCTCTATGCAACGACGAGTAACGAAGCCAGACGGAAAAAGACGCATTTTTATGTTCCGTTAATTATGGCGCACTACACTAGGAGCTTGGCTAAGCTGATCCGCCAGTTTCTGCGCCGCGCTGAAGTCCAAGGTGCCCTCGTAGATTGCGCGACCGGTTATGGCGCCGGTGATGCCTTCGCTCTGAACGGCGCATAGCGCCCTGACGTCGTCCAGATTGGTAATGCCGCCGCTTGCAATCACCGGTACGGATAACGCCTGGGCCAGCTTGACGGTGGCGTCGATATTGACGCCGTTCATCATGCCGTCGCGGCCGATGTCGGTATAGATCACCGCCTCCACGCCGTAGTCCTGGAATCGCTTCGCTAAGTCGATCACGTCATGGCCGGTGAGCTTGGACCAACCGTCGACAGCGACTTTTCCGTCTTTCGCGTCCAGACCCACCATGATGTGGCCGGGAAATGCATCGCAAGCCTCGTGCAGGAAGCCGGGATTCTTCACCGCCGCCGTGCCCAAAATCACCCACTCGATGCCATCATCCAGATAGGTCTCGATGGTATTCATATCCCGGATGCCGCCGCCAAGCTCGACGGGGACTTCACCGTCGAGGGCGTCAAGTATGGCTTTGATCGCACTGAGGTTCTTGGGCTTTCCGGCTTGAGCGCCGTTCAAATCAACCAAATGTAAGCGCTTCGCGCCGAGGCCTTTCCACCGCTGCGCCATGGCGCCGGGGTCTTCGGAGTACACCGTGGCACTCGACATTTCTCCTTGCTTCAAGCGAACGCAGTGGCCGTCTTTGAGATCGATTGCTGGAATGATGATCATTTTCTGTCTTGAATCTTGTTCATGGCTGCCAAACGGCAAAGTTCGATAACAACTGCAACCCGGCGGTCTGGCTTTTTTCCGGGTGAAACTGCACTGCGAAAAGGTTATCCTTGGCAACGGCGCACGTGAATGGCGCTGGATAATTCGTGCGGCCGGAAATATGAGCTGTATTCTCCGCGACCGCATAGTAACTGTGGACAAAATAGAAACGCCCACCGTCTTCGATGCCGCGCCACAAGGGATGGGGATGGTCTTGCCACACTTGGTTCCAGCCCATGTGCGGGACTTTAAGTTTCTGCCCATTGCCATTGATCATGCTGGCGGCGGCGAAGCGCACCACCTTGCCGGGCAATATTCCCAGGCCCGCGACATCGCCTTCCTCTGAGTGATCAAACAGCATTTGCAATCCGATACAAAGTCCGAGAAACGGCTTATTCCGTGCGGCTTGCAACAACGCGGGGCGTAGCCCACGGGCATCCAGTTCGCGCATGCAGTCCGGCATGGCGCCCTGGCCGGGAAAGACCACCCGATCCGCCTCGGCCACGACGTTGGGATCGTTGGTGACTTGAATGCGCTCCCTTGGCGCGGCATGCTCCAAGGCCTTTGCAACCGAATGCAGGTTCCCCATGCCGTAATCGATGATCGCAATACTACCCATACCGAACCAAGCAATCCCTAGAGTGTACCTTTGGTTGAAGGGATGGTATTTCCCGCGCGGGTATCCACTTCCGCGGCCATCCGCAACGCCCGGCCAAACGCTTTGAATATGGTTTCAACCTGATGGTGAGCATTTACTCCGCGTAAGTTATCGATCTGTAATGTGACGAGCGCGTGGTTCACGAAGCCCTGAAAAAACTCATGCACTAAATCCACATCAAACTCGCCGACCCGGGCGCGGGTGTAATCCACGTGATATTCCAAACCGGGGCGTCCCGACAAGTCCAGCACGACCCGCGACAAGGCTTCATCCAGCGGCACGTAGGCATGGCCGTAGCGGCGCAAGCCTTTCTTGTCGCCCGCCGCTTTAGCGAACGCCTGGCCCAGCGTAATGCCGACGTCTTCCACGGTGTGATGGGCGTCGATATGCAGGTCGCCCTTGGCTTCGACCACGAGGTCGAACATGCCATGGCGGGCGATTTGATCCAGCATGTGGTCGAGGAACGGCACGCCGCTGGCAAGCTTGGCGCTACCGGCGCCATCGAGTTCGATGCTGACGGAAATCTGAGTTTCCAGCGTGTTGCGAGAGACTTGGGCAGAGCGCATGAACGGCTTCTATTAAGGGCAGAGTTAGGTTATACCGCTGGATCAGTAGGAGACATAGGGAATGGACGATTGTCAATCAGCGAAACACTCACGAAGCGTTCGTTTTCTTCAGTTATTCCGACTTTGAGACGTACACTTGGACATGGGCAAACGGGAATGGAAACGACATCATTCCTGACCAATATACCACGTAGAAATCGACCGTCAACCATTCAGAATTCCTCCTAGGGCGGCGATCAGCGCATCACATTCGGCATCCGTGCCGACGCTGATGCGAAGGAAGGGCGCGATGCGTACTGGTTTGCTGAAATGACGCACGATAACGCTGCGTTCTCGCAACTGACTAGCGAGGTCCGCGCCGCTGAATTTTGGATGCCGGGCAAAAATAAAATTCGCCGTCGATGGCAATGCCGCGAATCCCAAGCCGCCGAGTTCCGAGACCAGTCTTACCCGGCTGGCGATTACTTTCTCGCAACTGTTCTTGAGCCAAGCGCGATCCTCCATGGCGGCGGTGGCGCCGGCTTGGGCGAAGCGATCCAGGGGATAGGAATTGAAACTGTCCTTCACTCGTTTCAAAGCGTCGATCAGCGCCGGCTGGCCGACGGCGTAGCCGACCCGCAGACCAGCAAGGGCGCGGGATTTCGATAGCGTATGGACGACGAGCAATTGTGGATAATCCTTGACCAGGTGCGCGCACGAAATGCCACCGAAATCGACATAGGCTTCGTCCACCACCACGACCGAATCGCAATTGGCTGTCAGCAAACGTTCGATTTCTGAAATCGGTAACAGGCGCCCGGTGGGTGCGTTGGGATTGGCGAAGATAATGCCGCCGTTAGGCTGCCGGTAATCGTCGACCGTAATTTCGAACGATTCAGTCAACGGCACTTCGCGATAGTCGATGCCATACAAGCGGCAGTACACCGGATAGAAACTGTAAGTGATATCCGGAAACAACGTAGGCGCATCGTGTTTGAGCAACGCCAGGAAGGTGTGCGCCAACACCTCGTCGGAGCCATTGCCGACGAAAACGCGATCGGGGGTGAGGCCGTGAAAATCCGCGATGGCACGCTTGAGCTTAGCGCTGTTCGGATCGGGATAGAGGCGCAGCGTGTCGCCGATTTCCGCCTGCAGCGCCGCCAGCACCCTGGGGCTGGGGCCGTAGGGATTTTCGTTGGTGTTAAGCTTGATTAGGTTAGCGACCTTGGGCTGCTCCCCAGGCACGTACGGTGTCAAGCGATGAACGATGTCGCTCCAGTAGCGGCTCATGGCTTGAAGCGCAGTTCCGCCGCGCGCGCGTGAGCCGGTAGACCTTCGCCGTTCGCCAGAATCGAGGCGATATTTCCCAAGGTTCTCGCTCCGGCTTGCGACACGTTGATGATGCTGGAACGCTTCTGAAAATCGTACACGCCGAGCGGCGAGGAGAAGCGCGCGCTGCGCGACGTCGGCAGCACGTGATTCGGCCCGGCGCAGTAATCGCCCAAGGATTCGGAGCTATAGCGGCCCATGAAAATCGCTCCCGCGTGTTTGATCTTGGCCGTCCATTGTTCGGGATTTTCCACCGACAATTCCAAATGTTCCGGCGCGATTTCGTCGGCGATGGCGCAGGCCTCGGCG
>JAYTGZ010000246.1:0-6015 GCA_043733025.1 Pseudomonadota bacterium
GGGACCCGCATGGATATTGTTTGGTGGCGATCAATGGCCTGGGAGGCAATATCCATGGCGCTCTGCAGTCAAATTTCGTTAGGTTTCTTGCATCGCCGAACTGAGGTCGAGATGCTGCACGAATGGGTGATCGACTCTAACGGGACTTCCTAAATTCTGGGTAGGAGCTATCCTAGAAACGGCAGTTGACCGCTTTTTCCCCCCGCGCTGCGCCGCATGGATATCAAGGGGCAGCGCATGGTGCTCACTCACCCAACGGGTGAACCGCGCTACGCACCCGATTGCACGATTGCCGGGTTGTCTGGCGGTGTTGCTCCCCCTTGCAGGGGGCGGCGCTGCCGCGTCGTCGCGCCTAGCCAGACAACCCGGCAATCGCACACTCGGATGCATTCAACTGCCGTTTCTAGGATTATGAAAGTCGGACTAGCGTTTTGGCCGGGTGGGTCGCGCCCTACTTTTTTGCCTTGCCAGGAGCCTCATGAATATTGGTTCGCAGCGGCACATGCCCGTAGCGCCGCGCTGGTGTTGCCTCTTGAGGCATCTCCTTTCTCGGCGTTACAAATCGATACACTCTCCTTGTAACTAAATCCTCATACCGGTCGTTATTCTCCCCGTGAGCACTTCTCACGAACTGGAGAAAACGATGAAAAAACTGATTGCGGCTTCACTTACTTCGGTGGCGTTGATCGCTAGCATGAGCATGCCGGCGCGCGCCGACCATGGCGAAACCATTTTAGGCGCGGTGATCGGCGGAACGGTCGGCACCGTGATTGGTAACAACGTTGGCGGCCGCCATGGCGCGGTGATCGGCGCCGCGATCGGCGCCGCGACGGGCGCGAGCATCGGAAACGACTTCGGCCATCGCCACTACGAGCGCGTTGACTATGAACGGGTTTACTACCCGGAACCGGTCTACCAGCATCCGCCGCCTCCACCGGTGTTCTACCGGCCGCGGCCGGTGGAACGGGTTGTGTATGTGCAAGAGGATGAGCCGCGCGTGGTCTACGCGCGGCATCCCTATCCTCGGGACGATGATCGCTGCGACCACCGCGGATGGAAACGCCATCATCATCGCCATCACCGGGATGGCGACGATCGAGACGACTGAGATTGATGGATAACTAGAACGAGACTTGCCTCCTGTTATTGCGCCCCGTCGACAGGCGGGGCGTTTTTTTGTGCTTTATGATATTTAGATCATTCGGCAACAGCCTCGCCGGTCATCGACATTGTCATTCCCGCGAACGCGGGAACGGCACTTAAGTCAACCGCACGCGTGCGAACTTCCGTTTTCCGACTTGAAACACCGCATGGGTGCCGGCCGGCAACACCAATCCGCGATCGCTGATTTTCTCGCCGTCGATCTTCACGCCACCTTGATCAATCATGCGCAGGGCCTCCGAAGTGCTCGGCGTGAGTCCCGCTTGCTTCAATAACTGGGAGATACCGATGCCAGAAGAACCGCATGGAATAAGGCTCTCCGGCAAGTTATTGGGGATGGCGTTTTGCTTGAATCGAGCTTCGAAATCGGCCAACGCTTGCTCCGCCGCCGCTTGGCTGTGGAATCGCGAGACGATTTCTTGGGCCAACGCGACTTTCACATCGCGCGGATTCTTGCCGAATTCGACGTCGTTTTTCCATTGGCGCAAGGTGCTCACGGGCTGAAAAGATAGCAACTCTAAATAACGCCACATCAGATCGTCTGAAATCGACATCAATTTGCCAAAAATCTGCTCGGGGCTTTCGTTGATGCCGACGTAATTCCCCAACGACTTGGACATTTTGTTGACACCGTCCAGGCCTTCCAGCAACGGCATCATCAACACGCACTGAGGCCGCTGGCCAAAGTGTTTCTGCAACTCGCGGCCTACCAAAAGATTAAATTTTTGATCCGTACCGCCCAACTCGACGTCGGATCTCAGCGCTACAGAGTCGTAGCCTTGCACCAGTGGATACAAAAATTCGTGGATGGCGATCGGCTGATTCCCCACATAGCGCTTGGAAAAATCATCACGCTCCAGCATGCGCGCGACCGTGTGGGTGGCGGCGAGCTTGATCAAGTCCGCCGAACCAAGTTTGTCCATCCAGGTCGAGTTAAAGGCCACTTCGGTTTTCTCGGCGTCGAGAATCTTAAAAACCTGTTCTTTATAAGTCACGGCGTTGGCCGCGATGGCCTCCCGGGAGAGCGGCGGACGAGTGGTATTCTTACCGGTCGGATCGCCAATCATGCCAGTAAAATCGCCGATCAGGAAGACAACGTGATGTCCCAAGTCCTGAAATTGCCGCATCTTGTTTAACAGAACCGTGTGGCCTAAATGCAAATCCGGCGCCGTGGGATCGAAGCCAGCCTTGATCCGGAGCGGCCATTTGCCAGCGAGTTTTTCGACCAACTCCCCTTCCACCAGAAGTTCGCTGGCGCCGCGTTTGATGATTTCTATTGCGGAATCACTTGACATTGACTATCCATAAATATGATTTTGAACGCTATTTTAAATTTTCGTATTGAAAAAATGCTTTGTGAATCGATCAACTTATGATAACGTACACAGTTGATTTTGTTGCCCATCTACAAATAGCAATCATATAGGTCACGCATGATAGCCCAAAACTTAATGTCCTCCCCAGCGAAACGCCGCATGCGTTTGATCTCCGCCATTCTGGCGCTACCCCTTTTTGGGATCGTAGCCGCATTCGGAATTGCCCCGAGCACCAGCACGGAAAATATCCGGGTTCAGATCGTTGAACAGGCCATTCCATTGCCGCAGTCGCTGGTCGAGGTGGACGAAACAGGCCGTACCGTTTATTCCCGCCAAGAAGTGGTTCGGCGTGGCGATACGGTTTCCGTTTTGCTCGCGCGTATGCAGGCGAACGACCCGGACGCCGTCGATTTTCTCAAGACAGACTCGACCGCGAAGGCGATCTACCAAACTCTGGTTCCCGGACGGGTGGTCGAGACCCGCGTTACCGAAGATGGTGAAATGCTGGGCCTGCGCATGCGCATGGGCAACGGTTCCGTTCTGAAAGTCTTCAAAATCGGCGACGAACTGACATCGCTGGAAGAGACACTGCCGCTGGATAAGCGCGTCATCTTCAAATCAGGCCGCATCAAAAGCTCGCTGTTCGCCGCGACGGACTCCGCCGAAATTCCCGATGCCATTGCAACGCAGCTTGCCAAGCTTTTTGCCACGGAAATCGATTTTCATCGCGATATACATAAGGACGATCAGTTCGCCGTTGCCTACGAAGCCTACTTTGACGGAGCGGACTTAATTAAGGTCGGACGACTCATCGCGGCGGAATTCATCAATCGCGGCGCGAGCCATCGCTTGGTCTATTTCGAAGACGGTATTGGTGACGGTGAATACTTCACGCCGGAAGGGAAGAGCCTGAAGCATGCATTTCTGCGCTCGCCGCTGGAATTTTCGCGGGTAAGTTCCGGATTCAGCATGGCGCGCTTGCATCCGATTTCCGGCGAATGGCGCGCCCATCGCGGTGTCGACTTCCCCGCCCCGAGTGGCGCCCCGATTTTGGCGACCTGTGACGGAACCGTGGATTTTGTCGGTCATCAAAACGGTTACGGCAATGTGATCGAACTGAAACACTACAACCAATTCAGCACCCTGTACGCCCATCTGTCTGGCTTCGCCTCGAGCTTGAGAAAAGGCACTCAGGTGAAACAAGGCCAGATCATCGGTTACGTCGGCACCACCGGCTGGTCCACCGGGCCGCATTTGCACTACGAGTTCAAAGTTGCCGGCGTCCAGCAAGATCCGCAGGGCAAGGCGGTGCCGATCGCCATGCCCATCGTGCCGGGTTTCAAAGCAATTTTCGAACTCTCCGCCCGGCCTCTTTTCGCGCAACTGAATATGATGCGCGAAACCGCCAGCGCCGTTAATTTCGAGTAAGCCCGCCTCGATAGCAGGAGTGATCTACCCGAATTAAATAAGAATGGGGAGTTCTCGCTCCCCATTTTTTTCGTACCTGGTAGCTGCTATGCCGAAAAGGATGATCCGCAACCGCAGGTAGACGTCGCGTTGGGATTTTTGATGACGAATTGAGAGCCTTCGAGGTTTTCCTGATAATCGATTTCGGCGCCTATCAGGTATTGATAGCTCATAGGGTCGATCAACAAGGTCACGCCATTCTTATGCATAGCGGTGTCGTCTTCGGTGGTCTCTTCGTCGAAGGTAAAGCCGTATTGAAATCCCGAGCAACCGCCGCCAGTGACGAACACCCGCAGCTTAAGGGCTTCGTTACCCTCTTCGTTGATCAACTCTTTCACTTTGTTTGCGGCGCTATCGGTGAAAACTAGCGGTGCGGGTAATTCTGCTACTGCGTTCATTCGAATCTCCTAAAACATCGTCCCATTATGCCGTTCACCAGGCACCGGGTCAATGCTGAATATGGGGTTTGAGTTCCACCGCTTTCAAGTCCATGCCGGGTTCATGGTTGAGCTTGCCGGTTAGGACCGCGCCGATGTGGATCTCGATGGTTTTGTATCCCACATCTGCTACGACTCTCGCTTTGGGCAAGAGTTCGCGATATTCACCTGCGGAGACCGGTCCCAGACCTAGCCGTTCAGCACAGCCTGGATCGCCAATACCACGGCGACTCGTGCATAATTTTAACGGCAGTCCCATGGCTACCGAATCGACTGCGGATTCGGCGCCACCGCTTCACGGCAAGACCGGCACCTGGGTGAGGCCCAAGGTCTCGGGCAGGCCAAACATGAGGTTCATGTTCTGAACCGCCTGGCCGGCGGCGCCTTTGACCAAGTTGTCGATCACGGAAAGCACCACCACGATGTCACCACCTTGCGGCCGATGAACGGCAATACGGCAAAAATTGCTGGCGCGCACCGAGCGCGTGTCCGGCTGGCTTCCCGCAGGTAGCACATCGACGAAGGGTTCGCCCGCATAGCGCTTTTCGAACAGGGACTGCAAGTCAACGTCTTTGGTCAGACGACCATATAGCGTAGCATGAATGCCGCGGATCATGGGCACGAGATGGGGCACGAAAGTTAAGCCCACTGCATGGCCCGCCGCCTGCGCCAGACCTTGCCGAACCTCCGGCAAATGGCGATGGCCCGCAACACCATAAGCCTTGAAATTGTCCGATGCCTCGGAAAACAGCATATGCGTCTCGGCCTTGCGTCCCGCGCCGCTCACGCCGGATTTCGTATCGGCGATCAGGTGTCGATCATCGACCACACCTGCTTCGACCAGAGGCAAGAAACCCAATTGCGTTGCCGTCGGATAACAACCGGGATTGGCGACAATCCGCGCCCGCTTGATAGCTTCACGATTGACCTCTGGTAAACCATAGATCGCTTCTTTCACCAGTTCGGGACAGGCATGGGTCATACCGTACCATTTTTCCCACACGGCGATGTCCTTGATCCTGAAATCCGCCGCCAAATCAATCACCTTTACACCGGCACTGAGCAACGCTTGTGCCTCGCCCATGGCGATGCCATTGGGCGTTGCGAAGAAAACTAAGTCACAGGAGGTAAGCCCGGCATCCTTGGGATCGCTAAACTTGAGATCGACGCAGCCACGCAGGCTGGGAAACATATCGGCCACCGGCATATTGGCCTCTTTGCGCGAGGTGATGGCGGCGAGTTGCGCTTCCGGGTGTCGCGCCAGGATTCGCAACAATTCGACGCCCGTGTACCCCGTACCACCCACTATGCCGATTTTGATCATTTACGATCCTTCTAACGAGTAATGAGTATAAAGCCTCTTGCAAAAGTCAAAACTTAGCATTGCTGAGGCGCCTCGTTCGCCCTCCGAGAGCGTTTTTTTGTTGTGTGTGGGGTTACTTTGGCGGCGTAGTTAGTCCATTGTCATATTTTCTATGATTCGGGACGAAAAGGTTTCTGCACTATTGAATGCACTGGTGCTAAACATGGAACGTGGGGTGTCATTGTCGCAATCGCATCAATTGATCGGCGGACAGCGCCAGCACACCGAACATCAAGTGCCCCATCACCTTGGCCTCACCCTTGACCCTCAG
>JAYTGZ010000247.1:0-6318 GCA_043733025.1 Pseudomonadota bacterium
GAAGGGACGCCTCACCCGCCTGGAGGAGGCGCTGCTGGAGCAGCCCTGGCACATCGCCCGCCCCGAGGTGCGGGTGAAGCTCTTGGCGCAAGACAGTGAACTGTACGTGTTCGCCGAGAGCCGCGATCGCATCGCCAAGGAACGCTCGATGCGCCGCCGGCAACTGAAATGGCTATGGGCGCGGCTGAAGAAACTGGGCGCCATGAAGCTCACGCGCGATGCCCTGCTGATGGCCCTAGGCCAGCCCCTGAAGCTCGGCGCAGCACAAACCAAAGCGCCCGCCGCCTGGCGACTGATCGAAGTCGAACTCACCGCGCACGCAGGCAGCGCGAGTTTCACTTACCGGCTCGATCGCGACAAGCTCAGGCAAGTCCGCCGCCGCGAAGGACGCTACCTCTTGCGCACCAACCTCACCGAATCGGACCCCGCGAAACTCTGGCAGTTCTATCTGCAACTGGTCCAAGTGGAGGCCGCTTTCAGGACTCTCAAAGGTGATCTGGCCATTCGGCCCATCTTTCACCAGGAGCAGAGCCGCATTGAAGCGCATATCTTCAGGGGCTGGCCTAGGGCCATCGCCTTCTTGGCGTACTGCGTGCACGTGACCCTCGGCGGGCAACTGAAGGTACTCGCACCCGGGCTCACCCCGCGTGCTGTGCTGGAGAAATTTGCCGCCGTGCAAATGATCGACGTCTACGTGCCGACCACCGATGGGCGTGAACTGAGTCTCACGCGCTACACCCAGCCTGAACCTGAGTTGAAACTGCTGCTTGAGAAACTTAAGCTCACCTTGCCTGCCCAGCCACCGCCGAAAATAACCTCCGCCGAACTCGCGCGGGCAACGTCGATGTAGTGCAGACCTATTGAGGTCACCCTAAGACAAATCAATCACTTGGATACCTCGAACCCCGCGAATACGCTAAGTTCGGTTAGCGCTCAACGAAGGAGAAAAAATGCGTGACCTAAATTACCAGATCAAGCAAATCTGCCAGCGCAATCGCGATGGGAGTATTGCCACCCAATCGAATCGCGAACGCATCCTCACGCAATCGGCTAATCGGTTGCACGATCTAGGTTACTCGCTCCAAGACGTACATAGCCTCAAGCCGAAACACGTGCAGGCGGTGGTCAAGAGCTGGCATGACGAAGGATTATCGGTCGGCACCATCAAAAATCGCCTCGCGGAATTGCGTTGGCTTGCGCAAAAGATCAACAAGCAAAACATCATTCCGAAGGACAACGCACGTCTTGGGATCGAAGATCGCCAATTCGCGACGAACCAATCGAAAGCGCGCACGTTAACCGATAGCGATCTCGCGAAAGTCGCCGACGCGCATAGCGCGATGTCGTTGCGCCTACAGGCAGCGTTCGGTCTCAGGCGAGAGGAGTCCATTAAAATCATTCCGAGCTGGGCGGATCGCGGCGATCGCCTTGCGCTGCGCGACACCTGGACGAAAGGTGGCCGTGCGCGGTCGGTGCCTATCCGCACGGCGGCGCAACGGGCTGTGCTCGACGCGGCCAAGGCATTAGCGGGTCGCGGCAGTTTGATTCCGGCGGATAAAAACTACGTTCAACAGTTGCGCCGCTTTGAATATCAGCGCAACCGTTCGGGCATCCACAAAGTCCACGGCCATCGTCATTTTTACGCACAGCAGCGCTACGAACAACTGACGGGCTGGCGCTGCCCTGCGTGCGGCGGGCCGACCGCGAAACAACTCACGCCGTCCCAAAAAAGCCGCGACACGGCGGCGCGCGTGGTCATCTCGCGCGAGCTGGGGCACGAGCGGATTTCGATCACAGTAATTTATTTAGGCCATTGAACTGTCGCAACAATGCGCGTGAACGGGACAGTGAGCGATGAGTCGGCGACGATGGTCGAGGATATTTCTTTAGTTGCGGCGGCCGCGCCGGTTGCTGCGAATGGGACAGTTGCGCCGCCACCGCGAGTGAAGAACAGCGCACTGCGTCCGCGCGAATACCTGACGCCGGTGGAAGTTGATGCGCTACTGCAAGCCGCTCGGTCGCGTGGGCGCTATGGCGCCCGCGATGCGACCATGAACCTCATTGCGTATCGGCACGGGTTGCGCGTGGCGGAATTGGTCGCACTGCGTTGGGAGCAGATCGACTTCGCTCAAAGTTATTTGCATGTGCAACGCGTTAAGAACGGCACGCCGAGCGTGCATCCGTTGCGTGGCCTGGAACTGCGCGCGCTACGGCAAGTGAAGCGCGACAGCGTGGCCTCTGCCTACGTGTTCGTGACCGAACGTGGCGGGCCGATGACGCCGGCGGGCTTCCGCAAGTTGCTGGCGCGTACTGGACGTGCGGCCGGCTTTGGTTTCCTCGTTCATCCGCACATGCTGCGCCATGCCTGTGGTTACAAGCTGGCTAACGACGGTCAAGACACCCGTGCGATTCAGCACTATCTCGGCCACAAGAACATTACGCATACCGTGCGTTACACACAATTGCGTGCCGATCGCTTCGAGGGATTCTGGAATGACTGAGGCTAAACGAACTCAGAACGTGTGCATAGCGAGGTGGTCGCCATTTGCGACCACCTCAACCAAAGACTTGGGCAATGGCTTGTTTCAAGGCGTGTTGATCGGCGCTGTGCAATTGCTCGAGGGATTTAATAATCAGGCGCTGCGCCAAGGTGGCGAACACCGGTTTGATTACCGAGGTTTTGAGCAAGCCGGCGCTTTGCCAGTCTTGCAGCAACACCTCGCCGATACCCAGCTTGGGCCGTACCTGGCTGGTCACCGCCATGACGATGACATCGGGGCGTTGCTGCTGATAAGCGCGCGAACTGACAATCACGGCGGGACGTTGTTTGACTTCGGATTGATCGGTGAACGGAAACGGCACCAGGACAATCGCGCCGAACTCAAAGCCGGTCATAGGCGGCATCGTCGGCGTTATCCCAGACTTGCGCAAAACTCTCGGTGGAAAGCTGCGCGGCGGCTTGGCGCAGTTGCCGCTCTTCGTCGCGTACGCGCAAGAAATCCACAAAATCTTCTACTTCCGCGAGGCGCTCGGGTGGCAACGTGCGCAGCTTATCGATCAGTACTTGTTCGGGTTGACTGGCCATGGCTGAAAACTCCTTATGAGTAATAACTTAAGCCGCGAGCTTACTTTGGGCGCGGCGTTTGAATTGCGCGCTCTCCAGCAAGGTATCGATGACTTGCAGAATTTGCCGCTTGTCGGCGGCTTCCAGCTTCTCGATTTGCTGCAAGCGCCGCGCCAAGCGCGTGTTGCGTGGTTTGCCGCTGCGCTTAAGCGGCGTGAAGTCGAGCAACTCGTCGGTGCTCAAATTGAGCGCACGGGCAAGCTCAGGCAGCAAGGTCGTCGGCGGATGCGCACTTTGCCCTTCGTAGTAGGCGATCATGCGCCGAGACACGCCGACTTCATCGGCCAGTTCTTGTTGGGTAAAGCCTGCTGCTTTGCGCAGTTCGGTGAGACGTTCACCAAAACTCATCGTCACTTCCTTCTTAGTCTTAGGCATCGCACATCCTGTTTCACTGTCGATGCCAAAAATTGTAAGGCCGGTTTTTTAATACATCAGGTTCTGCTTGAAGTGTTATGTACAAAGAATGTACATAACTTTGAACCAAAGATCAACCCAAAAAATGATCCTCAACCCTCTTGACAGGTTTTTTTAAGAAAGGCGATTTATGGCGCGCATCCCCGAATCAGAAAGCGAGCGGCTCAAACGTGAGATATCGGTACAGCGGCTGGTGGAATCCGCCGGCATTGAGCTGACGCGTCACGGCGCCGATTGGCTGGGACGCCGCCCGTTTCATGACGACCATGGGCCATCCTTGGTCATCTCGCCGAAGAAGAATCTTTGGCACTGCCTGGGGGCGTGTCAGACCGGCGGCTCGGTGATCGATTGGGTCATGCGCATCAACGGCGTGAGTTTCCGGCACGCCGTGGAAATCCTACGAGAAGGCGTTTTACCTTTAGCCGCCGATAAAGCCATCGTCAAACAATCGACGGTACCGAAATTACCGGCACCGGTTGCCTCTGACGCCGACGATCGCATGCTACTCACGCAAGTCATCGACTATTACCACGAAACGCTCAAGCAAAGCCCCGAGGCCTTGGACTATCTGAAGCAACGCGGCTTAGATCATCCCGAGTTGATCGATACCTTCAAACTTGGTTTCGCCAACCGTACCTTGGGTTTACGTTTGCCGGACAAGAATCGTCTGGCCGGTAACGAACTGCGCACGCGCTTGCAAAAGCTCGGCCTGTACCGCGAATCCGGCCACGAACACTTTAACGGCAGCCTGGTGGTGCCGATCCTGGACGAACACGGCCACGTCAGCGAAGTCTACGGCCGTAAGATTACCGACAAGCTCAGGCCCGGTACGCCGCTGCATCTGTACTTGCCGGGAGCGCACGCCGGCGTGGGGAATGGGCAAGCACTGCACGCCAGTAAAGAAATCATCCTCTGTGAAGCGTTGATCGACGCGATGACCTTCTGGTGTGCCGGTTACCGCAACGTCACGGCTTCGTATGGCGTAGAAGGCTTCACCGACGATCATTTAGCCGCCTTCAAGCAGCACGGCACCGAACGTGTGCTGATCGCTTACGACCGCGACGAAGCCGGCGACAAAGCGGCCGCCCGTCTTTCTGAAAAACTCACGACCGAAGGCATTGAGTGTTATCGCATTCAATTCCCGAAAGGCATGGACGCCAATGACTATGCGCTGAAGCTGCAACCGGCGAGCAAGAGTTTAGGGTTGGTGATTCGCAAAGCCTTATGGCTTGGCAAGGGTCAGGCGCCGCCTACGCCGCCGGTTGCGGCGATTGAACCGGCACCATTTGAATCCAATTCTTTAGCGGCTAAAGAGGAAACGCCAATCGCGGCACCTACCTCAAAAAATTACCCACTCCCTGCCGAATCTATCACCGATTCTTCTTTAGCCGCCGCGCCGTTACCGGCCTCGCCGGTGCCACCGGCACCGGCGTTGACAATCGATGCCGCCGTGACAGAAAACGAAGTCACGTTCACCTTCGGCGATCGCCACTACCGCGCGCGCGGCCTCGCCAAGAATCTCTCGTTTGAAACATTACGGATCGTGTCACTTTAGCCGTCTGAAACGATCAGGCGGCTATGTTGAGTTGGCGAGGGGCGATTGTGTCAGTGGACTCACCGGAGATGGCAGCTTTGGCCAGTTGCAGCACGTACTCGACGGGGTTGAGCCCCTGGAGCTGTGCCGTACGGAACAGGCTGAGGAAGATCGCGTGAGTTTTTGCTCCTTCCAATGAGCGGTTCTGTTGGCTGATTTTGCGCGTGTGCACGGCGGTGCGCATCTGTTGCTCGGCATGGTTGTTATAGGGGCTCACCCCCGCATGGTCGAGGAACGTGAGCAGTTCGCCCCGGTGGCGGCGCAAGCGTTTCTGGTAGCAGCCCTTGTACTGATGCTAGATGAGGCGTTTGGCATCGGCATCTTCGAAGGCCGCGGCGATGAGTTCGTCAAGGCGCTGATGGCGTTTTGCCTTGCGCCGTGCATAGATGGGCGCCGAGTGTTCTTGCCGCTGTTTGCCCAGGCGCACCGCATCCTTGAGCAAGCGAGAGAGTGTTTTTCGGAAGCGTTTCCAGGTGGCCGAGGCGTTGCGCTTGTCGACCTTGACCCGTTCGGTGAACAGGTGGAAGTAACAACGCTGTTTGGCGAGGGTTTCGATGGTGTTGTAAGCGCCCCAGAAGTCGGTGATGAGGATGCCGGGAAACAGCGTGCCGAGCACTTGTTTGACCCCCGCGGCGCCGCGGCGGCGATCGATCAGGTAGTAGCAGTAGTGGCGGGTCGCGAAGGCCCACAACCAGAAGCTCACCCCGTTGATGCGCCAGCCCGTCTCGTCGGCATGCAGCACGGCGCTGTGGCGGATGTTTTGCCCAATCGCTTGGTACTGCTCTTCGAGGAGCGTGGCCAAGTTCTTCCACGCGCGGGTCAGTCCGCCCGGGCTGACGGGAAATCCCAAGGATACCGCGGCGGTTTTCACGCAGTTGCCGACACTGACTCCCACCAGATAATGCAGCCAAGCGGTATAGACCACAAAGCGCAGTCCCAGGCTCGAGCGCGGCAAGGCCGCGGTGAGCTTCGCGGCAACGATCGTCTTGCAGTGGCTACACCAGTAACCGTGCAAGGTGTGGGCGGTAACGAGCGGGGTGACCGGCGGGATATCTTCGATGAGGCGCGTATGCTGGCGGATCGGCTGGCCCACGGCCGTGCCGCACCGCGGGCAAGTCTTCAGTCGGTGAGCGCAATAGGCATCGATACGCTCTGGGGTTTCGCGACAGGCGCCGGGGTGGCCGGG
>JAYTGZ010000248.1:0-4775 GCA_043733025.1 Pseudomonadota bacterium
GCCGTGAGCACCAGCATTTCGCTCAGGCAGTTTTCGGCCTTAGCCGCTAACAACATGCGGCCGATTTTCGGATCGACGGGAAGCTTGCCGAGGTCGCGGCCGAGTGGCGTCAACACGCGCTGTTCGTTGGTCGCGCCAAGTTCCGCGAGGAGTTGGTAGCCCGCTTCGATACTTCGCGGGCTGGGGGCTTCGAGGAATGGGAAGGTGGTGACGTCGCCCAAGCCCAACGCCTGCATGCGCAGGATCGCCGCGGCCAGCGACGTGCGCAGAATTTCCGGCGTGGTGTATTCGGGCCGCGCGTCGTGATCGGCTTCGCTGTAAAGCCGTATGCAAATGCCGCTGGCGACGCGGCCGCAGCGCCCGGCGCGCTGCTTCGCCGCGGCGCGGGAAATTTTTTCCACTTGCAGTTGATTGATCTTGCTGCGCTGGCTGAAACGATTGAGCCGCGCCAGGCCGCTGTCGATCACGTAGCGGATGCGTGGCACCGTGAGCGAGGTTTCCGCCACGTTAGTGGCGAGGATAATGCGCCGCGCCGCGCCGGGCTTGAACACGCGGTCTTGCTCGGCGACGGACAGCCGCGCGAACAACGACAGGATTTCCGTGTTCGGGATCACGTGTTTGCGCAGCGCTTCCGCCGCGTGACGTATCTCGCGCTCGCCGGGCAGGAACACTAGCGCGTCGCCCGCGCCGGGTGTGGCCAGCACCTCGTCGACGGCGCGGATGATCGCGGCATTGAGATTGAGTTCCTCGTCGTCGTCCTCGTCACCCATCGGCCGATAGTGGATATCGACCGGATACATGCGGCCCGACACTTCGATGATAGGCGCGCCGTTGAAATGGGTTGCGAAGCGCTCCGCGTCAATGGTGGCGGAGGTGATGATGACTTTGAGTTCGGGGCGTTTCGGCAACAATTGCTTCAAATAGCCGAGTAGGAAATCGATGTTGACGCTGCGCTCATGAGCTTCGTCGATGATCAGCGTGTCGTATTGCGACAGCCAGCGGTCGCCGTGAACTTCCGCCAGCAAAATGCCGTCGGTCATCACTTTGATCAGGGTATCGTCTTGCACGCGATCGGTGAAGCGCACTTTGTAGCCGACCAATTGGCCCAACTCTGTTTGCAACTCTTGCGCGATGCGCGCCGCAACGCTGCGAGCGGCAATACGGCGCGGCTGAGTGCAGCCGATGGTGCCATAAATGCCGCGTTTGAGTTCCAGGCAAATCTTGGGCAATTGCGTGGTTTTCCCGGAGCCGGTCTCGCCGCAGACAATCACTACCTGGTTCGCGGCAATGGCACCTTGAATCTCCGCACGCCTATTGGCGATAGGCAAAGCATCGCTGAAGCTCGGCTGTGGGAGCCGTTGCTGGCGATGCTTGGCTTTGTCTTTGGAAAGGCGAATTTGCTGAACGAGATTCTCGATTGCGGCCAGGTCGTCCTGTCCGCGTACACGGTTTAGGCGTTCGCCTAGCCGCACACGGTCGGCAAATAGCGTTCCATTCAGATCGGCAACTAACGCGGGCCAATTGGTAGTTGTGGAAAGAGTCAAGGTTGAGCGGCGCGAAATGCACGATGCGACATATCGGAGCCCCATTATATCGGTGACCTCGGCTGATCTGTGGTGCGCTCGGAGCGTTTTACAAAAGATACGGTCGATACGCGTTCGCGTTAATTAATGTAAACAGTGCATTGCCCATGCGCTTGGTTCGCGTTACGATGGACTTTTTTACAGCTTCGTTAGGTAATGAACCGTTTTTATGCCACGATCAAGAAACTAGCTGGTCAGCGGCTTGAGGCGAAGCCACACGGCAGGTCATCTATATATTCACCGGACGGAGTTAACAGTGCATCGGGAGCGACGTGACCCTGGGTTGTGAGACTATTCGTCCCTCACCCCTTAAATCTCGTCCCGACGCCTCGGAAAAGTCCGTCGGCGAGCAACGGCCACTGTTCGATAACAGGATTGAAGGCGCATGAATGGACACGCTCGCCCCGCAGCAACGATCGGCGCGCATGGCGCTGGTGCGCGGCAAGGACACCAAGCCGGAACTGCTCGTGCGGCGGCTAGTGCATATCCTCGGATATCGCTACCGGCTGCACCGTCGCGACCTGCCTGGTACGCCCGATCTGGTGTTTCCTCGGCGCGGCAAGGTGATCTTCGTGCATGGATGCTTCTGGCATCGCCACGCGGGCTGTGGGCTAGCCAGGTTGCCGAAGTCGCGGGGTGAGTTTTGGTTGTCCAAGCTTGTGGGCAACGCAGAACGTGACGCGCGGAGTGTGCGCGCGTTGCGACGCCTTGGATGGGGTGTGATGACAATCTGGGAATGCCAGTTGAACAACACGGGGCGACTTGCCTGCAGAATTAGGAGGTTTCTGAATGCGTAGTGTTGAGCTGTTCGCAGGCGCTGGTGGGTTGGCCATGGGAATGGGCCGCGCAGGTTTCAACCACGCGGCCGTCGTCGAGTGGGATCACGATTCCTGCGAAACGTTTCGCCACAACCAGCGCAATCACGCGCATGACGTGGAGCAATGGCCGCTGTTCGAGGTCGATGCGCGCGCCTTCGATTACCGCACGATCAACGGCGGGGTGATGGTCGTTTCAGGCGGGCCACCTTGTCAGCCCTTTTCGCTCGGTGGCAAACACCGCGGCCACATGGACGAGCGCGACATGTTCCCCGAGGCCGTGCGCGCCGTGCGCGAGTTACAGCCAAAAGCCTTCATTTTCGAGAACGTGAAGGGGTTGCTGCGGCAGAGCTTCGCGTCCTATTTCGAGTACATCCACCTGCAGCTTGCTCACCCCGAACAAACGCGCCGCTCCGGTGAACCCTGGGAGCGGCACTGCTCACGGTTGGAACGCCACCACACCAGCAATCACGCCGCGGCTAGCTACAACGTGGTCTATCGGCTGCTAAATGCCGCGAACTATGGAGTGCCGCAACGACGCGAGCGAGTGTTCCTGGTCGGATTCCGCTCGGACCTAGGCGTCGAGTGGACTTTCCCGGATGCGACGCATTGCGAGGATGAGTTGTTGCGGGATCAATGGATAACAGGTGACTATTGGGAACGTCACCGTGTGGCCCGGTGCAACCGCACGGCACCGTCCGCCAATCTCGCGTCGCGGATCGCACGGCTGCGCAACGACGACATGTTCACGCGGGGACTGCCCTGGGGCACGGTGCGCGACGCCATCATGGACTTACCAGACCCCGAGAAGCACATGCGCAACGGCGTTGCCAATCATGTGCTCAATGCAGGAGCGCGCTGCTATCCGGGACACACGGGTAGCCCGTTGGATGAACCGGCCAAGACATTGAAGGCAGGGGATCACGGAGTGCCCGGTGGGGAGAACATGCTGCTGCGCCCGGATGGCACGGTGCGTTACTTCACCGTCCGCGAGGCGGCACGGCTGCAGACGTTCCCGGATGGCTATGTTTTCTGCGGTTCCTGGACGGAAACCATGCGCCAGCTCGGCAATGCCGTTCCAGTGCGCTTGGCTGAGGTCATCGCCGGATCCGTGGCCACCACCTTGCGCGCCACGGAAGCCGTAGGGCTCCGCGGTCGTACGGCGGCTTGAGAAAAGACTCCACGACAGCGTCGAATCATGGGAGGAATAATTCCCGGCGAACACAAGAATCCGGAAGGCGCTCTTGAGCGACAAAGAACCATATAACCCGCTCGCTAAAACCCATCTTGGAGAAAGCGTTGCCGACGCGCTGCTGCGCGTGAAGGTGCAACCGCTGAACGACACTATTGATCTCGCCGGGGCTGGTGTTTATGCGATCTACTACGTCGGCGATTTCGAGGCGTATCGCGCAATCAAGGAACGCAACGAAGGCGACCGCTTCGAGCAGCCGATTTATGTCGGCAAGGCGGTGCCCAAAGGCGCGCGAAAGGGCGGCCTGACCTTCGACGCGGGAAAGGGCAGGGCGCTGCGCGATCGGCTGAAGCAACACGCAGGTACGATCAACGAAGCGCTGAATCTCGACCTCGCGGATTTCCACTATCGGGCACTGACAGTGGATGACATTTGGATACCTCTTGGCGAGAACGTGCTGATCGAGAAGTTTCAGCCGCTATGGAATCGGGTGATCGACGGCTTCGGAATCAAGACGCCTGGCAAAGGGCGCGCGGCGCAAAAGCGATCGTCCTGGGACGCGTTGCATCCAGGGCGCAAATTTGTTGACAAGCTGGCCCTCGCGGCTAGCAGATTGACGGAAGTGGAGATCGTCGTGAAAATCGAGGACTTCTTCGCCGGTCGGCTGTCCGAGGCAGACAAGCTTAAGCCTAGCGAGGACAGCGGCGATGACGTCTAGGGAGAAAGGGCCGTAGGGCGGAAAAGCACAGCGCCTTCCGCCGTATGCTGACATCGGCTCGAGTAGAATCGTATCTATGCCATACTACCGCCGCAATCGCATGCCGGCTGGAACGTAATTGGGGTCAGCCACGATTATTGCTGCGCTATAACCTGGTGTTACAGGTGTTTGGGGCAAGGATGAAAACGAACGGGCTGGCGCCGAAGGTGGTGGTGGGGGCGGCAATTCGCAAGCTGGCGCACTTGATCTACTGCGCGGTGAAGCCAGGAAACCGTTTGATGCAAATTTCGTTACGCTAGCGCTTGCAATTCAAGACGGTATCTGACCCCGTTTTTCGGATGACTTAGCGGAAGGCGAGCCATGGACAGACAGTAGTTTCCAATATAAGAATGAGCCTGAGCGGGCGGTTATAGCGTCTGGTTTAGGCGGCCGTTTTCGATCGGTTGAAAATGGTTTTAAAGAGTGTC
>JAYTGZ010000249.1:0-3519 GCA_043733025.1 Pseudomonadota bacterium
GGCATGTTTTTGTCGCAAGCGCCGATCACCAGCGCACCGTCCATCATCTGGCTGTTGACGCAAGTCTCGATCGCGTCGGCGATCACTTCGCGCGACACCAGTGAATATTTCATGCCTTCCGTGCCCATGCTGATGCCGTCGGTGACAGTCGGCACGCCGAAGGTCTGTGGCATGCCGCCGGCGGCTTTGACCGCGGCGAAAGCGCGGTCCACCAGCGGCTGGATGCCCATGTTGCAGGGATTCATGTTGGAATGGCCGTTTGCGATGCCGATCAGCGGCTTGTCAAAATCCGCATCCTGAAATCCGGTCGCGCGCAACATCGCACGATTGGGCGAGCGGGACACGCCGCCGGTGATGAGTTTGCTGCGCCAGTTATAAGCCATAGTGCTCTCTCCTGAATTGTGGTTTACGTATAATGCGTCAATTTTACCGCAAAGCCTGCGCCGGACTTATGGAAAAATATTAATGCTCGTTCATCCCCAGTTCGATCCCATCGCTATTTCCCTCGGTCCCGTCGCGATTCGTTGGTACGGCCTCATGTACGTGCTCGGATTCCTGGGCATCCTGCTGTTGGGCCGCCATCGCATCAAGACCCAGCCGTGGCTGAACTGGAGCCTGCGCGAGCTGGACGATCTGATTTTCTACGGCGTGCTGGGCACCATACTGGGCGGTCGTCTTGGCTATGTGCTGTTCTACAAGCTGGATTATTATTTGCAGCACCCGCTGGAAATTTTTTACGTCTGGCAAGGCGGCATGAGCTTTCACGGTGGCTTTCTCGGCGTGATTCTCGCCATGTTTCTGTTCGCCAGACTGCATAAAAAAAATTGGTTCGCCGTGACCGATTTTGTCGCACCCCTCACCCCGCCGGGATTGATGTTCGGCCGCCTCGGCAATTTCATCAACCAGGAATTGCCGGGCCGGGAAACCACCGTGCCATGGGGGATGCAATTCCCGGCCGTCGATCATTTGGCCCGTCATCCCTCGCAACTATATCAAGCGGCCGGAGAGGGCTTATTGCTGTTCATCATTCTGTGGATCTACACCAGCAAATCCCGCCCGCTTGGCGCCGCGTCCGGCGTGTTCTTAATCGGTTACGGCATGTTGCGTTTCCTCGCCGAATTCGCGCGCGAGCCTGACGACTTTCTTGGCTTACTCGCCCTCAATCTCAGCATGGGGCAGTGGTTATCCTTGCCCATGATCATCGGCGGTGTGGTGATGCTAGGACTGGCTTTGCGATGGGAAAAATAGCCTCGCTACAACGCACACGGGTATTGCCTAGTGGCAAAGGGTGCTTGGAGAGCCGCGTCCCAAGTGATTCTTTGCGCAGGCAACTATTTTGATCAAGTCTAATTCCTAACGTATTGCGCTGTCGAAGTGTATCAAAACCGTTACACATTTCAGCGCCGATAACAGTTTTCGCTAGAAATTGAAGCCGGCCATCGAGAATTATCCTCCGAACGAATAACCCAAATGGCTTAGGCCATTTGGGTTATGTTAATCTGTAATGAATACGGATTATAATTTAATAAGCAACAATAAAAAATCGAACCGGAATGCGATAAATCGGAACGAATAAAAAAAACAGTCAAGAATTACCCGGCAACACAAACAAGTAAATCCGGGTTTGACAACACAAGCTGCGCCTTGGTGTCACAACGAAAAACAGGAGCTTGCATGAGGGTTAGGAAAATATTGCTGTTGCAGCCCACCGCTGCAACACAGCATTTGCGCCAAGCGATCCAGTCCGACGACTGGGAGGTTCGCGTCACCCATACCGTAGCAGAAGCAAAATCAGTCGCCGCCGAGGGGGGCTATCACGTCGGCATCGTGCTGCTGGAGAATCCGGATACCTTCAGCGACTACGATCTCGAGCGCTTGACCACGAAACATCCGATCGAATGGCTGGCCGTGGTCGCGCCGGAATGTCTACAGAATCCGGCCTGCGCCAAACTCGTCATCGAGAATTTCTATGATCATCACACCCTGCCGCTGGATGCCGAGCGCCTGATGGTCATCCTAGGCCACGCCCACGGCCGGGCCGAGATGAAACACAATCTGAACAAATGTCCCGAATGGGTGGGCCGTTATCAAATGGTTGGCAAGAGCCCGCTGATGCTGGCGTTGTACAGCAAGCTCGACCGCATAACCAAAGTCGATGCGCCGGTGCTGATCATCGGCGAGAGCGGCACCGGCAAAGAGCTCGTTGCCCGCGCCATCCACGAAAATTCGTGGCGCGCCAATGGCCCCTTTGTGCCGGTCAACTGCGGCGGCCTGGCGGAAAATTTGATCCAGTCGGAATTATTCGGCCACGAAAAGGGGGCGTTCACCGGCGCCTACCAGCGTAAAATTGGAAGCCTGGAAACTGCGGCCGGCGGCGTGATCTTTCTCGATGAAGTCGGTGACCTGCCGTTAAGTTTACAAGCCAATCTGCTGCGTTTCTTACAAGAGAAAACCATCGTACGGTTGGGCGCCACCGAACTCATCCACATCGACGTCCGCGTCGTTGCCGCGACCCACGTCGATTTGCAGAAGGCCGTCGCTCAAGGACGCTTCCGCGAAGATTTGTACTATCGTCTCAACGTACTGCATCTCAATCTACCGGCCCTGCGCGAACGGCCTGGCGATGTGGAACTATTTACCCGCGCGTTGTCTGCCGAGTTCGCCAGCCAAAAAAATCCATTGGTGCAGGGCGTCAGCCAAGAAGCCTTGCGTGCGATGAACGATTACGACTGGCCTGGGAATGTGCGGGAACTAGTCAATCGCGTGCAGCGTGCATTCATTATGAGCGAGCATCGGTTGCTGGACGCTGCCGATCTGGGGCTGCCCACTGCGGAACATCGCAACGGCGTCACGACACTTTCGAGTGTGCGCGCGGCCTTCGAAAAAAATGCGATCCAGTTGAGCTTGGTCAACACCGCGAACAACGTGTCCGCGGCGGCGCGCAACCTCGGCGTATCGCGCGTAACGCTATACCGGCTGATGGATAAATTCAATATCGACATCGAGAGAAACGCCTAACGCCACCTCGGTCATCGCCATTCTATCGCACTCGAAAAACTGTCCTTGGAGGATAACATGGTACGTGGTTCCAACTATCGACGTCATGGCGGCTACACGCTTGCCGGCGCCGCGCTCGCTGCCGCATTGTCACTCACATTGCCGGTCCGCGCCGAGACATCGCAGGTGGATATCAATTTTCTGAAGCAGAAATTGAAGGAAGAGGGAATCCGGCTGAACGAACTCACTCGTTCGCTGGCGCAACAGGAACAGCAATTGCAATCCGATCGTGCGGCGCTCGATGCGCAGCGGTTGCGTATCAGTGCGTTGTTAAAACAACTTGGCATGCCCGACGAAGCCGCGGCACTCGCGACGGTTCCTATTCCTAATGCCAGCTTGCAAACACAAGCGGGACGCGGCGCTCAGGACATTGCCCAGGCGGAGCAGCAGCCGTCACCGCCGCAAACCGTCGGTCAAGCGCCGCAACGCACCGATACCAAACCACCGGAAGTGGCGCCGATT
>JAYTGZ010000250.1:0-7227 GCA_043733025.1 Pseudomonadota bacterium
CCTTGAAAAATAAGACGAAGTAGTTTTCAAAAAGTTTCTTTGCACAGCGAAAAAAATGGTCTATATAGACAATAGAATTCTTCCAACCGCGGAATTCAACCACACCGCCTTCAGCGGGCGTGGAATCCTTCATGCAACCCTTTATTCCATCCATACATGGCCTACGTCACGCAAAACCCGGTCAACGGCGCGATACTCAAGAGTTTTCCCACCTGGGAACGTGCGAAGTTAACCTCGGTATTGGAACGAGTCGGACGCGCCCAGCGCGCTTGGGCCGCGACTTCGTTCACAGAGCGAGCCGAACTTCTCACCCGCGTGGCGACGCGATTGCGCCGAAAACGCGACGAATATGCCGCGCTCATCACTCTGGAAATGGGAAAACTCGCCCGCGAAGCCCGGGCCGAAGTCGAGAAATCGGCGCTGACCTGCGATTACTACGCGGTCCATGCCGAGCCCTTCCTGGAAGAAGAATTAATTCGCACCGACGCGGGCCGCAGCTTTGTCACCTACTTACCTCTCGGTACGGTGCTCGGCATCATGCCGTGGAATTTTCCGTTTTGGCAGGTGTTCCGGTTCGCTGCGCCGGCGCTAATGGCCGGCAACGCGTGCCTGCTCAAACATGCCTCCAACGTGCCGCAATGCGCGGAGACCATCGAGGCCATATTTCGCGATGCCGGCCTGCCGGAACATGTGTTCACTACGTTATTCGTCGACGCCGATCAGATCGCCGAGGTGATCGCCAGCCCCCATGTGCAAGCAGTCACGCTCACGGGATCGGAAGCGGCCGGCCGCAAGGTCGGCGCGCTTGCCGGGCAGCACCTGAAAAAATGCGTGCTTGAACTCGGCGGCTCCGATCCGTTCATCGTGCTCCACGATGCCCCTGTTGAACTCGCCGTCGAGCAAGCCGTGGCTTCGCGATATCTCAATTGCGGCCAGTCCTGCATCGCCGCAAAACGCTTCATCGTCGTACCGGAAATCGCCGGCCAGTTTGTCCAGTTGCTGCGCGAGCGCGCCATGGAATTGAAATTTGGCGATCCCAGTAGTGACGGCGTGCACCTGGGCCCCATGGCCAAGCGCGAAATTCGAGACGCGCTGCAAGAACAGGTCACCGACGCTATCAAGCACGGCGCCACCGCGCTGCTGGGCTGCGAACCTCCTCCGGGCGCTGGTACCTTCTATCCGGCTTCCATCCTGGACAAAGTCACGCCCGCCATGCGCGTCTACCACGAAGAAGTGTTTGGTCCGGTGGCCACCGTCATCCGCGCCGCGGACGAAGCGGATGCTATTCGCATCGCCAACGACAGCGCCTATGGCCTCGCCTCCAGCATCTGGAGCAAAGATTACGACCGCGCCGAGCGTCTATCCCACCAAATTCAGGCGGGCGCCAGCTTCGTCAACGGCATGGTCCGCTCCGACCCCCGGCTACCGTTTGGCGGTATCAAAGCCTCCGGCTTCGGCCGCGAACTCTCTTACCACGGCATCCGCGAATTCACCAACGCCAAAACCGTCTGGGTGCGCGAATCCGACGACAGCAGCGAACGCCGCCTACAACTCGAACGCCGTCAAAACGAGCGCCGCGGCTTGGACCACGTGACCGCGCTGGAGAAATAACGCGCTACGCTGAGTGCATCGTCAAGAGCCGCATGGCCTTAGGCCAGCCCCTGGATGTTAGCTCCTGGCGATGCCTCCTCTAAGCACCGCATCCTGCCGGGGTAGCCCTAGGCTAGCCACTGGCCTTGGGCCATTGCCTCCTGGCGGGCATCAACTCAAGAACAGCTTATACGCCGGATTTCGGCTTTCATCGCAATACTCGTAACCTAACTGGCTTAAGAAACCCCGGAAGGCGCGGTCTTGGCCAGGCGGGACCTGGATGCCGACCAGCACGCGGCCGTAGTCGGCGCCGTGATTGCGGTAGTGGAACAGGCTGATGTTCCAGTCGAGGCCCATGGTGGAAAGGAATTTCATCAAGGCGCCGGGTCGTTCCGGGAATTCGAAGCGGTAGAGGCGCTCGTGTTTAACGCCCGGCGCCCGGCCGCCGACGAGGTGGCGGACGTGCAGCTTGGCCATTTCGTTGTCGGTCAAATCCAAGGTTTGAATTTTGTTGCGCTCTAACGTGGCGAGAATTTTTTCTTTTTCCGCGCGGCTTACAACCTCCAGCCCGGCGAAGACATGGGCTTGCTTCGGGTCGGAAAAGCGGTAGTTGAATTCCGTCACGTTACGGCTGCCGATCAGTTCACAGAAGCGTTTGAAGCTGCCCGGCGTTTCCGGAATTGTGGCTGCGAACACGGCTTCACGCTGCTCGCCGAGCTCCGCACGTTCAGCGACAAAGCGTAGGCGGTCAAAGTTCATATTGGCGCCGCACAGCACCGTGCCCAGCGTCGCGCCACGGATGCCGGTAGTTTCGACGTAGCGTTTCGCGCCGGCCACACCCAGCGCGCCGGCGGGCTCGACGATCGAGCGGGTATCCTGAAAAATATCCTTCATCGCAGCGCAGATCTCGTCCGTGTCCACCAGAATCACGTCGTCGACATACTGTTGGGCCAACCGAAAGGTTTCCTTGCCGACTTGCTTGACGGCGACGCCGTCGGCAAATAAGCCCACATGGGATAACGCCACGCGCCGGCCCGCGCGCAACGAGCGCGCCATGGCGTCGGAATCCCGCGGCTGGACGCCGATGATCTTGATCTCGGGCCGCAGGCGTTTGACATAAGCGGCGATCCCGGCGATCAAACCACCGCCGCCGATGGCGATGAACAAGGCATGAATCGGCTCGCGCCATTGGCGCAGAATTTCCATGGCAATGGTGCCCTGGCCGGCGATCACGTCGGGGTCGTCATAGGGGTGAATAAGGGTCAGGCCGCGTTTTTTTCCGAGGGCGAGGGCATGGGTATAGGCCTCGCTATACGACTCGCCCTGCAAAATCACTAGCGCGCCCCGGCCGACGACGGCGGCAATCTTAATTTGCGGCGTGGTCACCGGCATGACGATAGTCGCCGCCGCGCCTAAGCGCTGCGCCGCCAGCGCGACGCCTTGCGCGTGATTGCCCGCGGAAGCAGCGATGACGCCGCGTTTCAGCTCATGGGCCTTGAGCTTGGACATCTTGTTGTAGGCGCCGCGCAGCTTGAACGAGAACACCGGCTGCAAATCTTCGCGCTTCAGCAATAGCTTATTATTTAAGCGCTGCGATAAACTCGCGGCAACGTCCAGCGGGCTTTCGATTGCTACGTCGTAGACGTTGGCGTTGAGGATTTTTTCCAGGTAGTCGATTTTCATTTAGGGGGAGTAAGGCTAGGATTTTGGATTGTGAAACGCTTTGGGTTCCAGGAACCGCCTCCCCCTCATGGCCCTAGGCCACCTCGTCCCCACCCCCCTCTCCCAGAGGGAGAAGGGATTAAATCCCCTCTCCCTCTGGGAGAGGGTTAGGGTGAGGGCAACACCGCACTAGCGGCACAGAATGTGCTGAACTGTCAGAGGCTGAACAATTCATAGAGCTTATCAGAGTTTCACCGGGCTCACGGCAATTGTATATTCACTAGCTTGGGGTTATTCTCCAAGTTAGCAACTACTTTTTTGCACCAGAATATGTCGCAGGACGACTTAAAACAACAGGCGGCCAAGGCCGCATTGGACTATGTGACCCACGGCGCCATCGTCGGCGTGGGCACAGGCTCGACGGCGAATTTTTTCATCGCCGGGTTGGCCAAGATCAAGCACAAAGTAGACGGCTGCGTCGCGAGTTCGGAAAGAACTGCCATGCTGTTGAAGCAAGCGGGCATCCATGTGTTTGATCTCAACAGCGTCCACGACATGCCGATCTACGTCGACGGCGCCGACGAAATTACGCAGCATCTGCACATGATCAAAGGCGGCGGCGGCGCGCTAACGCGCGAGAAAATCGTTGCGGCGGTGGCGACAAAATTCATCTGCATCGCCGACGCAAGCAAGCTGGTCGATGTACTCGGGAAATTTCCCCTGCCGGTCGAAGTCATCCCCATGGCCCGCAGCCATGTCGGCCGCGAGATGGTGCGGCTCGGCGGATCGCCCGCGCTGCGAGAGGATTTCAAGACCGACAATGGCAACTTGATCATCGATGTCTACGATCTGAATATGAGCAATCCGGTGGAACTGGAATCCGCCATCAATCAGATTCCCGGCGTGGTCACTTGCGGAATTTTCGCCCGCCGCCCGGCGGATGTGTTGCTGCTGGGAACCGCCAGTGGCCTCAAGACACTAACAAAATAATGGCGCGTCACAAAATTGTAACGTACCTCGCGTAACTTCGATGAGTAATATGGAGGGACAACCTTGACTCAAACCGAACATATCTCCAAACAATTCGATGCCGATTTGGAACGGCTGCGCGCCAGCGTGCTGCAAATGGGCGGGCTGGTGGAGCAGCAGATCGAACAGGCGTTGCACGCCTTGACCAGCGGTGATATCCGCCTCGCGGATCAAGTGGTGGAGAAAGATCATCACGTCAACGCGCTGGAAGTCGCCATCGACGAGGACTGCAACCATATTATTGCGCGCCGCCAGCCCGCCGCCGGTGATCTGCGCATGGTCATGACCGTGGTCAAGCTCATCACCGACCTTGAACGCATCGGCGACGAAGCCGACAAGATCGCGCGCATGGCCAAGCGGATTCACACCTCTGAGCGCCTCTATACGCCACGGTTTGCCGACATCAACCATGTCGCCCACTTGGCGCTCGACATGCTGCGCAAGGCCCTCGACGCATTCGCCCGGCTCGATTCCACCACAGCGGTCGCCCTGCTGCGCCAAGATGAACAAATCGACGAAGCCTACCGCGCCATCCTGCGACAACTGCTGACTTTCATGATGGAAGATCCGCGCACCATCTCGGCATCGCTTGAAATTCTGTTCATCGCCAAAGCCATCGAACGCATCGGCGACCACTCGAAAAACATCGCGGAATACATCATTTACCTGGTTAAAGGTAAAGATGTGCGCCACGTCAGCGTGGAGCAGATCGAGAAGGAAACGCTGTAGTAAATTGGCGTGGCGGAATATCCCCCACCCCGCAAAGCCAATACCAGAACGCCCATTAGACTATGCATCGCCACGAGCCCGTATCCATGAGGCTCCTGGCGTAAGTGATTTTACGTTCGGTATTTTCGAGATTTTTTTGGACTGACTTCCCATTTGCCGGATAATGACGGCAAATCGCGTCCCGCTTCTTGTCTTCCGTTCATCCATGATCACGTTTCGTAACCTTACCCTCGCCCGCGGCACGAAAGTGCTGCTCGACGGCGTCGACCTTACTCTGCACCAAGGCCAGAAGATCGGCCTGGTCGGCGCCAATGGCGCCGGTAAGTCGACGCTGTTCGCGCTGCTGCGCGGCGAGTTGCACCAGGACGCCGGCGATCTCGATCTGCCGCCGCGGATCACCATCGCCTATGTGGCGCAGGAGACGCCGGCGCTGAATCGCCCCGCCATCGAATACGCCCTCGACGGCGATGTCGAATTGCGCCGGGTCGAGCAGGATCTTGCCGCTGCCGAGGAGATAGACGACGGCCATGCCCTGGCGGAATTGCATCATCAATTGGATTTGATCGAGGGCTACAGCGCCAGGAGCCGCGCAGCCGCGTTGTTGCATGGCCTAGGCTTTTCCGTTAACGAGCATGACAAGCCCGTGGCGGCCTTTTCCGGCGGCTGGCGTATGCGCTTAAATTTGGCGCAGGCGCTGATGTGCCGCTCGGATTTATTGCTGCTTGACGAGCCGACCAACCACCTTGATTTGGAAACCGTGCTGTGGCTGGAACAATGGCTGGGCCGTTATCAAGGCACGCTGATTTTGATTTCCCACGACCGCGATTTTCTCGACGCCACCGTGAGCCACATCTGCCACATCGATCGTCAGACGCTCAAGCTCTACGCCGGTAACTACAGCGTCTTCGAGCGCCAGCGCGCCGCGAACTTAGCGCAACAGCAAGCTGCCTTTGAGAAGCAGCAGCGGGAGATCGCCCATCTGCACGCCTACATCGATCGCTTCCGCGCCAAGGCGACGAAGGCGCGCCAGGCACAGAGCCGCATGAAGGCACTGGATCGCATGGAGGAAATCGCATCCGCCCATGTGGATTCGCCGTTCACGTTTCGTTTCCGCGAATTTTCGCAGACGCCGGATCCACTATTGTCCCTGGAGAATGTCGCGGCGGGCTATGGCGACAAACCGGTGCTAAACAAGGTGCATCTGGTCATCCGCGCCGGCGAACGCATTGGGCTGCTCGGCAAGAACGGTGCGGGTAAATCCACCCTCATCAAATTGCTCGCAGGGGAACTCACCGCGAAGGCCGGCGAGCGGCGCGAGGGCAAGGGGCTCGCCGTAGGCTACTTCGCGCAACATCAGTTAGAACATCTGCGCCTCGATGAATCTCCGTTGCGACATCTTATCCGGCTCGATGCCAAGACGCGCGAGCAGGAGTTGCGCAACTTTCTCGGCGGGTTCAATTTTCATGGCGATCAGGCGCTGGCGCCCATCGCGCCATTCTCAGGCGGCGAGAAGGCGCGCCTCGCCTTGGCATTGCTGATTTGGCAACGGCCCAATTTGCTGCTGCTCGACGAGCCGACCAACCACTTGGATTTGGAAATGCGCCACGCGCTGAATCTGGCGCTGCAAGAGTATGAAGGCGCCATCGTCGTGGTCTCCCATGACCGGCATTTGCTCAAGACCACGACGGAGTCACTATTGCTGGTGGCAAACGGCGCCGTAACCGAGTTCGACGGCGATCTCGACGACTATCGCAACTGGCTCAACCAAGCAGAATCCACGCCCGCCGATACCCTGGCGCCCACGCTCATTGTGAGCACCACCGATCGCCGGGATCAAAAGCGCCAAGCGGCGGAACAGCGCAACGCTCGCTCAGCCAAGCGGCGGCCGCTGGAAAACGCCGTCCGCGTTATCGAGAAGGAAATGGAGCAACTCCATGCCGAGAAAACTCGCCTCGACGGGCTGCTCGCAACCGACGCCCTCTATGGCGAGGGACGCAAAGAAGATCTAAAACTCGCCTTGCGACAACAAGCGGAAATCAACACTCGGTCAAGCGAATTGGAAGAAAACTGGCTGCTGCGGCAAACAGAGCTGGAAATGCTGTAATCCGCTAGTGAACTGACTAGGAGCCTGTCGGACTTAAAGAATCGCAGCGAAAAAGAGGCTGAGCGAGGACAGATTTTGACGATTTCGCCGGGCAATAGTCGTTCTATTGCCCA
>JAYTGZ010000251.1:0-3906 GCA_043733025.1 Pseudomonadota bacterium
GCCACCCGCTTTACGCGTGTATTCCACGCCAGCCAGGCGCTCTCGGACTGGCACCAAGGGTTCCACTCTTGCCCAGAAATCATCGGTTACCACCCATGATGCCACACGCTTCTTTGCCGGTTTCTTTGCAACCACTGCTCCCCTCTCTCGCCGCGTCAAAGGCGGCTCGGGATGGCATTATACTATTTACGGATAAGTTCTTAATGTGTCGAGCCGGTAGCCTCATGCCGCCGATCACATGGTAAGGTTGTTATGCCTAGCCAGACCAAGTAAAGTTCGCTGTTCTATTTTCGAAATGCCAAATCAGAGGAGATATTGATGCAACGTTGGCTATGTACATTTGTCATTCTCGTGCTGTCGCTGAGCGGCGGATTCGCTCGTGCCGAGCCTGGTCCGCTTAAGCTAGGGGTTGGTTTGTTTCAGCCGGACAAAGAGAAGAATGACGCCACGTATCGCCCGTTGGCAGATTATCTTGCCAAAAAACTCGGACGTGAGGTAAAGCTTTTCACCGTCGACACTTGGGAAGGTCTCGCAAAATCCCTGGCGAATGGCGAAACTGACATCGCCCTGATGGGACCTTGGGGCTACGTGCTGGCAAATCACACTGCGGGCGCACAAGTGGTTGCGACCATCCTCTATGATGGCAAACCTGAGTATTTTGCCATTATCGTTACGAACCCCAAATCCGGCATCAACTCTATCCAGGACCTGAAAGGCAAAACCTTTGCGTTTGGCGATAAGGGCTCGACCTCCGGCTATTTGATCCCGTCTTATCACTTTCAAAAACAAGGAATTGATCCCGACACTTTTTTTAGTAAGGTTATCTACACCAAACATCAAGCAATCGAAACACAAGTTACCCGCGGCGAACTCGACGCAGGGGCCGACTACAACCGCAATCGAAACGCCATGATCGAGCAAGGCCTGATTAAAGCGGAGGATAGCAAGATCATCTGGCAATCCGATCCCTTACCCAATGATGCTTTCGCCGTCAGTGCAGACTTGGTCGCGAATCGTGAGTTAGTGAATCAGTTGCAGGCGGCGCTTATAGCAATGGGTACCGAACTAAAACAAACACCGAACCTGCTACCTGCCCATTACGGTGGATTCGTTGCAAAGGATAACAGCTTCTATAAACCCATTCGCGATGCCGGACTTGCAACAGGCAAGCTCGCGCCCAAGTAGATCGCCGCGACTGGTTCAATTCATGCCTATGGCGACACGTTGGCGATTTGTCGGATACACGCTAACGTATGCCGCCTTTGCCGTCGTTTGTTTCATGACACTTGCACGAGACGACGGTCTCGGGTTCGGACGTAAGCCCTGGGAAAATTTCAAGCGTACTGCCAGCGAAATGGCGCATCCTAGTTTTGTCGATGTTTGGTTTGGCGCCTCGCGGCTAGAATATAGGAATGAGGAGGGCCAAGTGCTGCGGGTGGAAAATCGCCGTGAAGTAGAAACCAAGTTTTTGCGCGGGCTCGCCGTTGCGGTTTGGACGACGCTTCGCATCGCAACGCTTGGGACGCTACTCGCGGGCCTGATGGCACTGCCGCTTGGCTTTCTGACGGCCAAAAATCTTCATGCGCCCAAGGCGCTGGCACTCCCCGCCAAGTTCGTACTGGACTCGTGCCGGGCAATTCATACCTTGGTCTTCGGCTTATTTCTCGTCGGCATCATTGGATTGGGCCCGACCGCGGGTATTCTCGCCATCGCATTGCACTCGATGGGGAGCTTCGGCAAACTCTACGCCGAGTCAATTGAATCGCTGGACATGGCCGCAATCGATGCGGTGCGGTCGGTCGGGGCTCGTCCGTTGCAAGTGTTTTGCTTGGGAGTTTGGCCGGCGGTACTCCCGCAGTTCATTTCTACGCATTTCTACGTGTGGGAGTACAACATCCGTGACTCGACAGTGCTGGGGCTCATCGGTGCAGGTGGATTGGGCTTACTGGTGTCCGAGGCGATATCGTTATTCCAATGGAGTCGACTCGCGACCATCCTCCTTGTCATCATCGCAATGGTCATGGCATTCGATAGCCTCAGTCGCGCGGTGCGCAATCGGCTGCTGTGAATGCCTCAAAGAACGTCGTTAGTATCAAGTCGCTCGGTGTTGTTGCGGGAGGAAGAAATATTCTCGCGGACGTGACGTTCAGTGTAGGGTCGCGAGAACGGGTCGCTATTATTGGTGCAAACGGCGCCGGCAAGACGACGTTGTTCAAAGTCATGACCGGTATGATATTTCCCGATTCCGGGTCCGTCGAGGTGCTGGGGCAATCGGTCGCTAAGCGTGCATCGCCCATCGAATTGCGCAAGCTGCGTGCGCGCATTGGTCAGGTATTTCAAGGCCTGCATCTGGTGGGACGCCTTAGCGCGGAGGAGAACGTGCTCATTGGTGCGCTTGGTCGTAGTACGTCCCTGTTTACCTGCGTGAGAATATTCACGCCAGACGAACGCGCGCGGGCTGACGCTGCACTAAAAGCTGTCGGCATGGCGCATGCTGCAAAGTTTCGCGTCGACCGCTTGTCGGGTGGGGAACGACAGAAAATCGCCGTGGCCCGCGCACTCAATCAAGATCCACAGCTCATATTGGCGGACGAGCCGACCGCCAATCTCGATCCTACTGCGGCAGGCGAAATAGCGGACCTACTCACTCGGATCGCGGAGGAAAGACAGATTACGCTGATTACGATTGCTCACGCGATGACATTGCTTCCAAATCTGGCACGGCGCATCGTGGGGTTGAAATCCGGAAGGATAGCGTTCGATCAGTCGATCGAAAACGCTGACAACAATCAACTGCTACAGCTTTATTACGCCGATCCAGTGCGCATGGATTGATGCAAGCCCGCACAGAGGCCAATCGAATAGGATTAATTTTGTGCTGAAAGGTCACCGATGAATGACTCGCCGGAAATTTGGCACCCTGGACGAAGTTGCCCACTTCATTATCGTTACGCGCCATCGGTCTTCGCGCGCGAGCCGGATTTCCAAACGGACACACTATACGTGGTCGGTGGATTGTACGGAAATCAACCGGCGCTAGACACCATTCAGAAGATGGCCTCGCAAGAGCGGGGATCCACTACGATCATTTTCAACGGCGACTTTAACTGGTTCAATCGTGACGACGCCGGCTTTGAGGCCATCAATCGTGTAGTTTTGTCCCATCGAGTACTGCGCGGCAACGTTGAAACAGAGTTGTCGGCAGACGACGGCAGCGCTGGATGCGGCTGTGCCTATCCGGACTCGGTCCCGGAGGCCGAAGTTGTTCGTTCAAATCAAATTCTGCAGAGGTTGCGTGATACTGCACGGCGTTTCCCTTCGCTGCGGGCGCAGCTTAAGCAATTACCGATGCAAGCGGTTGCTGGAGTTGGCGACTTACGCATCGGCGTCGTTCACGGCGATGCGCAGTCGCTAGTGTAGTGCGTCATAAATAACGGACTTATATGAAGTTCTGACCTCCAAGCACATAGGAGGTCAGTGCCATGCGAGTTGCCAAGCCAGTTCAGTTGAATGCCGACGATGATCGACGTCTGCGGATTCTTTGCAAGCGCAAGCGTGTCAAAGCGCGCGTTCAGATGCGCGCTCGCATCGTGCTGCTGGCCGCTAGTGGCAGCACTTGGTTTTGTGCTACCGACGGAATGTCGGACAAGGACATCGCCGGCAAGCTCGACACCGACCGCCGAGTTGCAGCGCGCTAGCGAGCACGCTTTCTCGCCGCTGGCGTGGACGGTCTGTTGCAAGACGCCACGCGCCCGGGACGCCCGCGCACGGCGCGCCAAGCAGCCAACGTGGAACAGGTGGTGCGCATCACGCTTGAGCACACACCCGCAGGAGCAACTCACTGGAGCACTCGCACCTTGGCCGCACACCTTTGCACCAGCGCCTCGGCGGTGGCCCGCATCTGGC
>JAYTGZ010000252.1:0-5251 GCA_043733025.1 Pseudomonadota bacterium
CGTCTTACGGCGTATTCGCATTTGCCGCTGTGCAGCTTGCCGGTTGTGCGAGCACGACGGATCGCACCATCGCGTTGGCTCGGCAATCGAGCAGTGGCAGCATCGTACTTGCACAGGCGACGGGCCTGCGTACGAAAATGCGCGACGCCGAAACATCGACGGCTTCCATCGAATGCCATTGCGGCCAAGTCCCGGCAACGCCGCCCGGGACCGAACAGCCGACGCTGGTTGTCCCGATTCCGCCCTCTGCGCCTAACGTGGTGCCGGAGGCCCGGGGCGCGCTGATTGTCAGCACGTGGAGCGCCATGCCCGGCTGGAATCGTGAGAATCCGCTGGACGCTTGGCAAGGATTTCTAAAAAGTTGCACTCAACTGCGCGCCCAAATCGCCTGGCAACCCGTATGCAACCTGGCGTTGGCCATTCCGGCCAATCCCAGCGCCGGGATGTTGACCAAATTTTTTGAAGAAAACTTTGTGCCCTATCAGGTTTTCAATCCCGATGGCAGCAACACCGGCATGGTGACGGGCTATTACGAGCCGCTGCTGTATGGCAGCCGCACGCTGACGACCCGTTACCGCTATCCGCTCTACAAAGTTCCCGACGATCTGATCGTCGTCGAACTCGGTGATGTCTACCCGGAACTAAAAAACAAGCGCTTGCGCGGACGTTTGGAGGGTAACCGCATCGTTCCGTACCTGGACCGCGGTGGCATCGAAAATCCATATGGCCAGCCGCTCAAAAACAAGGAGCTGGTGTGGGTGGAAGATCCAATCGAATCGTTTTTTCTGCACATCCAAGGCTCGGGCCGGGTGCAGTTTGAAGATGGCGCCACCATGCGCGTGGGTTACGCCGATCAGAACGGTCATCCGTTTCGCTCCCTGGGCCGCGCGCTCATGGAAAAAGGGGAACTGACCTTGGCGCAAACCTCGATGCAAGGGATAAAAGCCTGGGCGCGAGCGAATCCGCTAAAAATCGCGGAATTTCTAAACGGAAATCCAAGCTACGTGTTCTTCAAAGAATTACCCAGCGATCTAACCGGGCCGATCGGCACCCTGGGCGTGCCGCTGACGGCGGAGCGCAGCATCGCCGTGGATTCGCGCGTGATCCCGCTCGGGTCGCCGGTCTATCTCGCCACGACTTATCCAAGCTCGAAAAAACCGCTGAACCGCTTGATGCTGGCGCAGGACACGGGCGGCGCGATCAACGGCGCCGTGCGTGCGGATTTCTTTTGGGGATTTGGTGATGCCGCCGGGAAGCAGGCCGGCACCATGAAACAGTCCGGTCAGATGTGGGTGTTGTTGCCGAAAGATTATAACGTTGCGGCGAAGTAATCGCCGCAACCCCTTAGCGCGACGTTTTCACTTGCCGTTGAGATAGGTTTCCATATCGGAAACCGGAATTGCGCCCGGCACCACGCGACCGTCGGCGAATACCAAGGTCGGCGTGCCGTTCATCTTGTATTTCTGGCCGACAGCTTGAATTTCGTCGAGGGGCGTATCGCATTTCTTGTCCGCCGGCGCCACGCCGCGCAGCATAAAATCGTCCCACGCTTTTTGCCGGTTGCTTGAACACCAAATGGCTTTCGACTTGCGTTCCGCATCGGGATGCAGCGATGCGATCGGATAGAGGAAGGTGTAAATGGTGACGTCGGTGACATTCACCAAGTCTTTTTCCAGGCGTTTGCAATACGGGCAATCGGGATCGGAGAATACGGCGACCTTGCGCTTGCCATTGCCCTTAACGGTTTTGATCGCGTAATCCAGCGGCAGCGACTCGAACTTGATTGCCGTTAACTTTTGCAGCCGCTGCGCAGTGATGTTCGACATGGATTTCGCATCGACAATATTGCCGAGAAAGAAATAAGTCACGTTCTCGTCGGTATAAAACAAGCGGCCACCGGCGAACACCTCATACCAGCCGAAAGTGGTCTTGGTGACTTCGATGTTGCCGCCGGCCTCGGGAAATTTTTCCGCGATCGCCTTCTTGATCGACGCCACATCGTTTTGGGCGAAACATGCCGCGACAAAAAAGAGGAGCAGCGCTGGCGCCAAACGAAACAGTTTCATGATTCTTTCCTTGATTTCAGTGAACTAAGATTAGAGCACCAACTGGCCTAAAAAGTTTTACCCGTACTTGAGCGTTAAGTAATTCGTGACTATCGATAATTTGATACGCCGCGGCCCCCACCCCCTGCCCCTCTCCCAGAGGGAGAGGGGATTAGACCCCTTCTCCCTCTGGGAGAAGGGGTCGGGGATGAGGGACCGACTCCTCGCTTGTCGCGGGAAGATCAATAGATCCGACAGCGATATTAACCGATTGCGTGGCGAACCAACATGTTCTTCAGCCACGGCATCTTGTCCGTCATGCTAAGTCCACCGTTGCGTAGCGCCGCAAGCGTAACCGATTCCGACGCAAACAACCGCTGGAGGCCATCGGTCACGCCATGCATGGCCGCGATCGCTTCCGCACGCGCCCGCTCGTAGCGGCGCAGCACGGCGATGTCGCCAAGGCCCTCTGGAATGGCTTTACTCGCGAGGACTTGCACCAGCGTCTGCGCATCTTGCAGGCCAAGATTCAAGCCCTGCCCCGCGAGCGGATGAATCACGTGGGCCGCGTCGCCCATCAACGCGACGCGTGGCTTGACCGTGCTCTGACTACGCAGCGAACGCAGCGGAAAACACGACACGGGAGAAACCAAGGTCATCTCACCTAGCATGTTTTCACCGGCGGCGTTGACCTCTCGGCAAAATGCGTCCGGTTGTAACTCGATCAACACGTGCCCCCGCTCGGCGGCAACCGACCAGACGATGGAAATGGTTTTCTCGCCTAGCGGCAACCAAGCCAGCACACCATGATCGACAAACCACTGCCGCGCGACAAGGCCGTGAGGTTGCTCGCACAGGAAATTTGCGACGACGGCGACCTGGTCGTAGTCTTTCTCGCGCACTGCGAATCCGCCCTCGTTGCGTACCCAAGAATCGCCGCCGTCGGCACCCACTAACAACATCGCCGTCAAATCTGTATCGTCATCCAAGGTAATCCTGACATCCTTGGCGCCAACTTCGAGGGATTTTGGACTGGCATGGGAAATGATTTGCACATGCCTGGAGATACTTAATCGCTCATGAAAGCGCGTGGCCAGCAACCGATGTTCGATCATCGTGGCAAGTTCGCTCCGATTCGCGGCGCGGGCTGAGAAGTCGAGTTTCGCTTTATTTTCGCCAGAAATTGCCATGCCGCGAATCGGTGTGAACCGAGCACGGTCTTGCGGTTGAAATATATCGAGACTATCGAGCAATGCCATGTTGGCCGGCGTGATCGCATAAACCCGATGATCGTACTCGCCATCGAGCGGAAGGTTTGGCGCCGGCTTGGGGTCGATCACCGCTACTTGTAAACCGCTGCCGCGCAGTTGCAACGCGAAGCTCGCACCGACAATTCCGCCACCGACAATGATCACGTCAAAATTCATGGGGCGATGCGCCACCAGCCAATATTAGTGCGGCCCTTGGCAAGGCCTTCTCCACGAGGCAATATCCACGCGGCCTCTGGCACGATGGCCTTGAAATTTCTCATGGCCGCGGCCGGCCGAACATCATCGTCTGCGCAAGACGACGGCGGGCAAAGGGCGCGAGTTGCAGCGCGGCCAAGCCGACACCACGGCCGACACGCAATACCGGGTTGTCGCTGGAAAATCCGCGCACCAGCGCATCGGTAAAAAAAATTCCCAACCGAGTATCGGGCAAGCGCTGGCGCCGGTAACGGCGCAGTAAACTTGCGTCGCCGCAATCGCCCTCGGCAGGCACGGCACGCAGCAAGCGCGCGAGTTCATCGGCGTCCCGCAGGCCGAGATTGAAACCCTGGCCCGCGACCGGATGCAACGCTTGCGCCGCGTTGCCGATCAGCACCGTGCGCTGCGCCGTGGTCTTGTCCGCGTAACGTAAACGCAGCGGAAATTGGAAGCGCGAATGCACACCGGAAAATTTTCCGGCGTAGTCGCCGAATTGGGTTTGAAACTCGGCGAGAAAGTCCGCGTCGCTCAGCGGCGCGATGCGCTCGGCGTCGCGCGGCGTCACAGTCCATACCAAACCAAATTCGTCGCCAACCGGCAACAGCGCCACGGGACCTGTCGACGTAAAGCGTTCGTAGGCCACATTGCCGTGAGGCCGATCGGCGGATACCCGCGCCAATAGCGCGATCTGGCCATAGTCCTTTAGTTTGACATGAATCGACGGCAACTGAGTCAGGCTGCGGCCGCCGTCGGCCACCACGATGAGTTTCGCCGTCAGCGTGTGCAGGGCGCCGTCCCTTATGTATGTAACGGCGCCATAGCTCGCCGTAGTGGCGAGATTTTGCACCGTGGCGGAATCGGTGACGGACAACCCCGCGGCCCCGGCCCGTTCCAACAGCGCGCCGACCAAGGCGCGATAACCGAGGGTGTAACCCAACGCCGGCACACCGGATTGCGCGGCGTGCAAAACGCTTTGGCCGAAACCGCCGCGCTGCGACACATGGATGGTCTTAATCGGCGTCGCATTCAGCGCCGATGACCACACGCCGATATCGTCCAGGATTAACCGGCTGCCCTCGGCGAGCGCCAAGGTGCGTGTGTCGGAACTGGCGCCGGTATTGGCTTCCAGCACGATAGTGTGGCGCCCTTGCCGGTGGGCGGCGAGGGCGAACGCGAGTCCGATGGGGCCGCCGCCGATAACGGCTATATCGGCGTGTTGTGTCATGGTCGCTGCATGACTTGCTCGATGTCGCGTACGGTTTTCGGCGGACTCGTCAGCACTTCGCGGCCCGATTTCGTCACCAATACATCGTCTTCGATGCGAATGCCGATGTTCCAAAACGCTTTCGGCACATTCTTCGCGGGGCGAATGTAGCAGCCCGGCTCCACGGTGACGACCATGCCCGGCTCAAGTTTCACCGACTTGCCGTTCTTTTTGTAAATGCCGGCGTCGTGCACATCCAGGCCCAACCAGTGGCCGGTGCGATGCATGTAGAACTGCCGGTAGTCGCCGCTCTCGATCACTTTGTCGACGCTGCCCTTGCACAGCTTGAGGTCGATCATGCCGCGCACCAGCACCCGCAGCGCCGCTTGGTGATAAGCCTCGAACGGCGCATTGGGTTTCACCGCGTCGATGCCCTTGGCTTGCGCGGCGAGCACCAATTCGTACACGTCGCGCTGCGCTGGGCTGAATTGGCCGTTCACCGGAAAGGTGCGGGTGATGTCAGAGGCATAACCATC
>JAYTGZ010000253.1:0-6283 GCA_043733025.1 Pseudomonadota bacterium
CTCCTCGCCGCGAATCTGGTGCAAACGGCCATCGGCAGCGACGACAATGAACTCATACTATTCGACGACGACGGCGTTCATCCGTTGGGACGTCAACCAAAAGAAGCGCTCGCGCGTGAGCTCGTTCGACACATCGCCAAATTGATGGCGCGCCAAACCGCACCCCGCACCCGCACAACCAAGAAAACCAGCAAAGAAAAAACCTGATGCAAACCCTGGACGTAAAAATTCTCGATCCGCGCATGCGCGATCAATTGCCGGCCTATGCCACGGCCGGCGCGGCGGGCCTGGATCTACGCGCCTGTATCGATCACGCCATGGCAATCGAACCCGGCGCCACCCACCTCATTCCCACCGGCCTCGCGATCCACATCGGCGATCCGGGTTACGCCGCCATCGCCCTGCCCCGCTCCGGGCTCGGCCATAAACACGGTATCGTCCTGGGGAATTTGGTGGGCCTGATCGATTCCGACTATCAGGGACAAGTTTTCGTTTCTTTGTGGAATCGCGGCCAAGTGATTTTCACCC
Source organism: Pseudomonadota bacterium (assembly GCA_043733025.1). Taxonomy (GTDB): domain Bacteria; phylum Pseudomonadota; class Gammaproteobacteria; order Burkholderiales; family JALYOK01; genus JALYOK01. The sequence goes on from JAYTGZ010000253.1 coordinate 529, forward strand.
TCAACCCCATGGAACGCATCGCGCAATTGCTCATCGTTCCGGTGCTGCAAGTTAAACTCAATATCGTCGAAGAATTCGCCGCCAGCGATCGCGGCGCGGGCGGATTCGGCTCCACAGGAAAACATTGATCATGAAAAAACTCATCGCCCTCGGCACCATCCTATTCATCACCATCGCCCACGCGGAGATGGAACCGCCGAAATTGCCCAAGGTCACCTTAGCCATCGGCGGTGTACACAAAGTCGTCGCAGAGGTCGCGAGCATCCCCTCGGACCGCACCCAAGGGCTCATGTTTCGGAAACAAATGAATGGTAATGAAGGCATGTTGTTCGTTTATCCCCAACCCCACGTTACCGGCATGTGGATGAAAAACACGCTGATTCCTCTGAGCGTCGCTTTCATCGACGAAAAAGGCGTCATCATCAATGTCGAGGAAATGAAACCCGAAACGCTAGATGCCCATATGGCAAAAGGACCGGCGAAATACTCCCTGGAAATGAATACCGGTTGGTTCAAGAAACGCAAGCTCGGGCCAGGAACAAAGATAAAAGGCTTGGAAAAAGCGCCCGAACCTCAATAAGTATTGGCCTGTAAGGCAATAGGGATGCGGCTCTCCGGGCATGCATGGCTGCGAGGCAAGCTGCATGCGGCTCCTGGCAGGGCGTTACGGCTGAATTGATCGCAATACTCCGCTCGACACGTGTAGCCCCTATCAGATTGCGGCGTAATCGATCGCTCTTAAAATTGGCGGAACAACCATGACGCAACATTTCGACGCGATCATCATCGGCAGCGGCCAAGCCGGACCAGCGCTTGCCGGACGGCTCACGCGGGCGGGCATGACAGTCGGATTCGTCGAGCGTGAACACTTCGGCGGCACGTGCGTGAATGACGGCTGCATACCGACCAAGGCGCTGGTAGCCAGCGCGTTAGCGGCCTTCGTCGCGCGGCGTCACGCCGACTTCGGCGTCACTATTGACGGCGCGATCGGCGTGGACATGCGTGCCGTGAAGGCGCGAAAGGACGCCATCGTCAACGCCTCGGTCGATGGCGTGACCAAGTGGATCAAAGGCATGCCGGGGCTAACGGTTTTCTGGGGTCACGGGCGCTTCATCGGGCCGAGTAGTATCGCGGTGAACGGCGAAATACTGGAAGCGGATAAGATCTTCATCAACGTCGGCGGGCGGCCGCTCGTGCCCGATTGGCCGGCGCTGAAACAGATTCCTTACCTCACCAACACCAGCATGATGCAGGTGGATTTCCTGCCCGCGCACTTGATCATCATCGGCGGCAGTTACATTGGCCTCGAGTTCGCGCAGATGTACCGGCGCTTCGGCAGCCGCGTCACGGTGGTCGAGCAAGGCCCGCGCCTCATTGCCAGAGAGGACGAAGACGTATCGGATGCGGTGCAGGACATTCTCACGCGCGAGGACATCGAGTTACGCTTGAACGCGAAGTGCATCGGCGTGGAAAAACACGGCGACGGCGTTGCGGTGACCGCCGACTGCGCAAGCGGCTCGCCGCAGATCGTCGGCAGCCAACTGTTGTTTGCCATCGGCCGCCTGCCAAACACCGAGGATCTGGGGCTAGACGCCGCCGGCATCGCTACCGACCAACGCGGCTACATTCAAGTCGACGATCAGTTACGCACCAACGTGCCGAACGTATGGGCCTTGGGTGATGTAAATGGCCGCGGCGCGTTCACCCACACCTCGTGGAATGACTACGAGATCGTCGCCGCCAACCTGCTCGATAACGACCCACGCAAGGTGAGCGATCGGATCGCCGCTTACGCGCTATTCATCGACCCACCGCTCGGCCGCGTCGGCTTGAGCGAGCGCGAGGTGCGCGCCTCCGGCCGCGCGGCGCTAATGGGCACGATGCCCATGACCCGCGTCGGCCGCGCCAAAGAACGCGGCGAGACACTAGGCTTTATGAAAGTCATTGTCGACGCCGAAACCAAGCGCATTCTCGGCGCGGCACTGCTCGGTTTGAACGGCGACGAAGTCGTACACTCGCTGCTCGATGTGATGTACGCGGACGTACCCTATTCCGTGATCACACGGGCGATGCACATCCATCCGACCGTGACGGAACTCATCCCGACGCTACTGCAGGACTTGAGGCCGCTTTAGTGGATATTGGCCCCTGGCAATGCATGGCTTGGAAGGCGCGTTAGTATTGTTTCTTAGGGCAACTCGAGCAACGTTGGGCCGTATATATTAATGTGTACTTTCGAGGAGAGTATAGCAATGTGGCCTGCCCGACAGGAATCGAACCTGCGACCCTCAGCTTAGAAGGCTGATGCTCTATCCGACTGAGCTACGGGCAGACTGCTGTCAGACGAAAATTGGTCGGGGTGGAGAGATTCGAACTCCCGACATCTTGCTCCCAAAGCAAGCGCGCTACCAGGCTGCGCTACACCCCGAACTTGAAATTATATCATTTCGGTCGCAGCTTGAATCGAGTTAGACTTCGCCGCATCGACCTCTCGGATAGACGCCGCCCGTGCCAATATGACGTGAGGCACCTACCTCTGACTCACGTCTGGTTCAGTCACCATTTTACGATGCAACCCGCCGCGTGATCGCGTAACGATGTGGTACCTATACCTGATCGAGTGCATCAATGGGGCTTACTACGCCGGAATCACCATCGATCTTGCGGCGCGCTACGCGGCGCACGTGCGCGGGCAAGGAGCGAAATACACCAAGGCCAATCCACCGCTGCGTTTGCTCGGATCGAGAGCCTACCCCGATCGACCGAGCGCAGCTCGTGCGGAGTGGGAGATAAAACAACTTCCAAAATCAAAGAAGTTGGCCTACCTCACCGAGACATGAAGAACACCGCGCGATCAGCGCAAACACGCGCGGCTCGCGCAACTTCAGATCGTGGATCACGCTGATAGTTAGACGGCGACTGCATCGTTCAAGTGGTGTGGTGAATCTATCGATCGTTTTTTCGTTTCCATTAAGCGATCCATGAGACCTGACACGCCGCTCCCTCATCCCCACCCTTCTCCCAGAAGGAGAAGGGACTCATTCCCCTCGCGCTCTGGGAAGGGCCCGGGGTGAGGGCGGCGAGCTATCCAAATATCGATAGTTGCGATTAGACTTGCCTTGCCGAATGACGAAAACAATCAACCGTATGATCGTTCACCATACCGATCGCTTGCATGAAGGCATAGCAAATGGTCGGACCGGCGAACTTGAAGCCGCGCTGCAACAAATCCTTCGATAACGCATCGGACTCCGGCGTTTTTGCTGGGGCTTCGGCGGTGGTTTTCCAGCGATTTTGTTTCGCTTCACCGCCGACGAATTGCCAGACATAAGCATCGAAACCACCAAACTCTTTCTGCACCGCTAGAAACGCTTTCGCATTTTGTATCGTCGCCGCGATCTTGAGCCGATTGCGGACGATGCCCGGATCGGCAAGCAGGGTGCGGACCTTGGCGTCATCGTAACGGGCAATCTTGCGCGGGTCGAAACCATCGAAGGCACGGCGGTAGTTTTCGCGTTTCTTCAAGATCGTGATCCAGCTTAAGCCTGCCTGAGCACCCTCCAAAATCAAGAACTCAAACAATATGCGATCGTCGTGCACCGGCACGCCCCACTCCTCGTCGTGATAGGCCATGTAAAGAGGATCGTCGCCCACCCAGGCGCAACGCGTTCGTTTGGCTTTTGTCATTTTGTCACCCAACATCGAGTCGTCTTGATAGAATTGAGATTACCCAAATCGATTGAAACTCCATCATGACCGTTTCCATCGCGCTCCCGAAAGAAATCTTCAAAGCCTACGACATACGCGGCATCGTCGACAAGACTTTAACGCCCGGAATCGTCTACGCCATCGGCCAAGCGCTCGGCTCGGAGGCCGCGTCCCGCGGGCTCTCTACCATCGTCATCGGCCGCGACGGACGCTTGTCGGGTCCGTCACTGAGCATCGCGCTGGCGCAAGGCATACAATCCACCGGCATCGACGTGATAGATGTCGGCATGGTCGCAACGCCCATGCTTTATTTCGCCGCGTATCAATGGGCCGGTTATTCCGGCGTGATGGTCACTGGCTCCCACAATCCGCCGGACTACAACGGCTTGAAAATGGTGCTGGGCGGTGAGACGTTATATGGCGATACCATCCAACAATTGCGCACGCGTTATGAGAGAGGAAATCTAAAACGTGGCCAGGGTAAATCCAGCCAGCGCAACGTAACGGAAGATTATCTCGATGCCATCGTCGGCCACATCAAGCTAACGCGGCCCATCAAGCTCGTGGTCGATTGCGGCAACGGCTCGCCCGGCGCCTACGCGCCCACGCTGTTTCGCAAGCTCGGCTGTGAAGTGATCGAATTGTTTTGCGAGGTGGACGGCAACTTCCCTAACCACCACCCGGATCCGGCGCACATTGAAAATCTGCAAGACGTCATTCGCACGTTGAAATCCAGCGACGCGGAATTGGGCTTCGCTTTCGACGGCGACGGCGATCGCTTAGGTGTGGTGACGAAAGAAGGCAACGTGATTTTTCCCGACCGGCAATTGATGTTGTTTGCCGCGGATGTGCTGACGCGCAAGCCCGGTGCGGAAATCATTTACGACGTGAAATGCACGCGTAACTTAAAGCCCTGGATCGAACAGCACGGCGGCAAAGCCACCATGTGGAAGACCGGCCATTCCTTGATAAAAGGCAAAATGCGCGAGACCGGCGCTGAACTTGCCGGCGAAATGAGCGGCCATGTGTTTTTCAAGGAACGGTGGTTCGGTTTCGACGATGGCTTGTACGCGGGCGCGCGACTACTGGAAATTTTGAGTCGCGAGAAAAATCCCAATGCGATTTTAAATGCCCTGCCCGATGCTATCTCCACGCCGGAGTTGCAGATCAAACTCAATGAAGGCGAGAATTACGCGCTGATCGAGCAACTGCAAAAAACCGCGAAGTTCGACAACCCGCGCGAAGTCATCACCATCGATGGCTTGCGCGTGGAATACGCCGATGGCTTCGGCCTAGCGCGCTCGTCCAACACCACGCCGGTGGTCGTGTTGCGCTTCGAAGCGGATAACGAAGCGGCGTTGAAGCGGATCCAGAATGATTTTCGGCGCGTGATTTCGGCGGCGAAGGCGGATGTCGTACTACCGTTTTGAAATCGCAATAACAGTAATTCAAAAACAGGAGTGTCGTCCCCGCGAACGCGGGGCTCCATTCCGCCGGTGCAACATGGATTCCCGCCTGCGCGGGAATGACAGTGGTATTCAACAAAGCAACTTGGAGGTTTCATGGATCTAGGCATCAAGGGGAAAAACGCCATCGTTTGCGCGGCAAGTAAAGGTCTCGGCAAAGGCTGCGCAATGGCCTTGGCGAAAGAAGGCGTCAACGTCACCATCACCGCGCGCACCGCTGAGACGCTGGAGCAAACGGCGGCGGAATTGCGCAAGCTCGGCAGCGGCGCCATCACCGTTGTCGCCAGCGACATCACTACACCGGAAGGCCGCGCGAAAGTGCTCGCCGCTTGCCCCAACCCGGACATACTCATCAACAATGCCGGTGGCCCTCCCGCCGGCGACTTTCGCGATTTCTCCCGCGACGATTGGATCAAAGCCATCGATGCCAACATGCTCACGCCCATCGAACTGATGAAGGCCACCATCGACGGCATGATCGCGCGTAAGTTCGGCCGCATCGTCAATATCACGTCCTCCGCGGTGAAGGCGCCCGTCGATATCCTCGCGCTCTCAAACGGTGCGCGCACCGGCCTCACGGG
>JAYTGZ010000254.1:0-3120 GCA_043733025.1 Pseudomonadota bacterium
AACCGACATGATGTTTTGATATTGCGCGTTGCCCACGCGGAATCTCGGGCGAAACTGAGTTCGAAATCCGCGGTTGTTCGGCGGGAGGGTCCCGCCCTACATTTTTTTGTTGGCGTCGTCCCACGAACCTTATCCCGATTGCCGCCTGGCAACGCCATGCCGGAGACCCGCACCAGTACTGCCTCTTCAGGCGCCCTGCGTCGAAATCAAATAGTCGCGCTGATCCCTGGGCAAATCGAAAGTAGCAAGCGCCGCTTCCAGCAAAGCATGATCGTGCGGTTCGGTAGTGAGCAACCGATTCAAATCCGCGACGCTGATGGCGTCGTCCGCCCGTGAGGTGATGACGATTTCGTCACCAGACTTGAGCTCGCCTTCCTCCACCACACGCAAGTAAAATCCCGAACGACCGCTCGCGCCGAAACGGCGCGGCATGTCGCCGATGCCGAGTTTGGCCGCCAATTTAAAACAGGCGATGCGCGGCGCTTGCACCATAAAATTCGCGCTGCCAATCTTTAATTCGTCACCGACACACACTTCGTTTTCGAGCAAACCTTCGATGGTTAGGTTTTCACCAAACGCGCCGTAGCCGAACCTTTCCAGCACGCCCGGACCCAATTCGGTCCGCCACGGCGCGTAGTGCTCGATGGGATAGGCATACACTGCCTTATCGAAACCGCCGTGCACCGCTTTGTCCACCTGCACATCGCCATTCAAACCAGCCTTGGTCACGCGCATCGGATTCATCACCGGAATCTTGAAAATGCCGGTTTTTACTGGGCGTCCGCGGTAGGGAATTTCCTCGACTTGCGCGACGTTAACGGAAATTATTTTCATGTTTGCGGCTGACCCACTTGGACTAAGGTTGGTTGCAATATCCGCACGACTTCCTGCGGCGCGATGCCGACGAGATAACCGCGCCGCCCGCCGTTGATATAGACGCGTGGGAGTTCGAGTATGGTTTTTTCCATGTAAACACGCATGGATTTTTTCGTGCCGAATGGCGACGTCCCGCCCACCATGTAACCGGAATGTTTCTGCGCAAACTCGGGTTTGCACGGCTCGATGCGTTTAACGCCGATGGCCCGCGCCAGTTCCTTGGTCGAGACTTTGTGGGTGCCATGCATGAGGACGATCAACGGTTTGGCGCTGTCGTCTTCCATCATCAAGGTCTTGACCACCGCGTACTCATCGACCCCCAATTCGCGGCTGGATATTTTTGTGCCACCATGATCTTCATAGTCATAAAGATGGTCGGTGAATGCCACATTATGTTGGTGCAACATTTTTGTGGCGGGGGTTTCGGGGGCGTGGGTATTGGGCATCTTCGGTAAATTTGCGCGTTGCCCCTCACCCCCGCCCCTCTCCCCAAAAGGGGCGAGGGGAACTACTCCCTCTCCCTTTTCAGGGAGAGGGTGGGGGTGAGGGTCAGCGGTATCAAAACCTGTGTCGTAGTATCTGACAAGTAAATTCACCCATCATTTTACCCGAGGATCGCGCGTCCAATCTGCTACCATGTCGCGCCATGCTAAAACTAATCGGCGTCACAAAGTCCTACAACGGCAAAGCTATTCTTAATGGTATCTCACTCACGCTCAATGCCGGCGAATACCTCGCCATCATGGGCGAATCGGGTAGCGGGAAATCGACGTTGTTGAATTTGATCGCCGGTTTGGATACCCCCGATGCGGGAAGCGTCGAACTCGCTGGTCTTAACCTCGCCGATTTGAACGACGAAGCGCGGACGAAGTTCCGGGCGGCCACCATCGGCTTCGTGTTTCAAGCCTTCCATCTCCTGCCCCATCTCAATGTATTGCATAACGTCGCGCTGCCGCTCGCGATCGCCCGGATGCCGATGAGCCAACGCGACGAAAAAGCGCGCGCACTGCTGAATTCGCTCGGACTTAACGGCCGCGAAGCTAGCTTGCCGCGCGAACTATCCGGTGGCGAAATGCAGCGCGTCGCGATCGCCCGCGCGTTGATCCACGAACCTAAACTCGTGCTCGCCGACGAACCCACCGGCAACCTCGACAGCGGCAGCGCGGCAACCGTGTTGAACTTGTTCCGTCAGCAGATCAAGGATCGCGGCGCGGCGGGGATATTGGTCACGCATTCGCTCGCGGCGGCGCAGACTGCGGATCGGATCGTTGTCCTGAAGGATGGCCAACTCTAAGGCCACGATGCAATGGCCCTGAATTACACCACCGCGATTTCTAGCGCGCTGCTCTGCTGGCACGCCGTCGTGCCCAACCCGTTCAAGCACGGCCGCGTATTTGCGAGCATCGTCGCCATCGCCTGCGGTGTGGCGCTGGGCCTCGCGGTGTATTTAATCAATCGCGTGGCAGTGGATGAATTCTCCTCCGCCATCCGTCAACTCAGCGGCAGCGCGGACCTGGTGATCGCCGGGCCGCGCAACGGTTTTACCGAAACAACCTATCCCACCATCGCGCGCTTGCCGCGGATCGCCGTCGCCAGCCCGGTATTGGAAATAAGGGCCACGCTTGCGGGTCGCAAAGATGCGCTCAAGATACTCGGCGTCGATTCGTTTCGTGCGGGGGTAATTCATCCCGCTTGGTTCTCCGCGACGAATGGCGCGAGCGCGGAATTGTTCGCGCCGGACACTTTGTTGCTGAGTGCCGCGGCGGCGAAAGCGTTGCAGGCTAAAACGGGCGATCTCATTCAAGCGCAAGTTGGCTTGCGCATCGTCGAACTTCGCGTGCTCAACGTATTGCCGGAGAGCGCCGCCGTCGAAGCGTTCGCGCTGATGGACATCGCCAATGCCCAGTGGCGCTTCGAGCGCTTGGGTCTGTTGTCGCGCATCGAATTGCGCATCCAGCCCGGCGCGAATAACGAAACGCTCCGCGATCGGATCGCGAGCCTGCTGCCAGCGGGCGTGGCGGTGGAAAGTCCCGACATTTCCGCGGCGCAAAGCGCCGAACTGTCGAAAGCCTATCGAATTAACATGATGATCCTGGCGCTGGTGGCCCTTTTTACCGGCGTGTTTCTGGTGTTCTCGACGCAAGCGTTGGCGATCATCCGGCGGCGTCCGCAATTGGCCTTGCTGCGCGTATTAGGTTTGTCGCGGCGGCGCTTGATCGCGGCGCTGCTGCTTGAAGGCGCCGC
>JAYTGZ010000255.1:0-1927 GCA_043733025.1 Pseudomonadota bacterium
ATCTGGTTGTTGATAATCTGTTCCGTTATTGCCCTTGCCATCATCGGTGAGCGTTTGTGGACCTTGCGGCCTCGATTGGTTGCGCCCCGCGAGCTATTGCCGCAAGTGGTGAACGAGTTTCGCCAGCGCGGCGTGAACAACGACATGCTGGTCAAGTTAGCGATCAATTCGCCCTTGGGCCGGATTTTTGCCGCCGGACTTTACAATGTGAAAAGCGCACGCGACGTGATGAAAGAGTCGATCGAAGAGGCCGGCCGTGCGGTAGCGGTCGACCTGGAACGATTTCTGACTTCGCTGGGCACCATCGCCGCCATCGCGCCGCTGCTCGGATTATTCGGCACCGTGATTGGCATGATCGAGATCTTCGGCGCGAACAATCCCACCAGCGGCGGCAATCCAGAGCAACTTGCCCACGGCATCTCGGTGGCGTTGTACAACACCGCGTTTGGCCTTATCGTCGCGATCCCCAGCATGATTTTTTATCGCTACTTTCGATCCAAGGTTGATAAGCTGGTGGTGGAAATGGAGCAACAAGCCGTTAAATTAGTGGAGATCGTTCATGGCGAGCGGGTAGGCTAGGTGCGATGAATTTTCAGCGCGGCAAGTTTCGCGAAGAACCAGAAATTAATCTGATTCCGATGATCGATGTGCTGCTGGTTATCCTGATTTTTCTCATGATCACCACCACGTATTCGAGGTTCGCGGACCTCAAAATCAATCTACCAGAAGCCGAGGCGGAGCAATCTAAATCCATACCCAATACGCTGGACGTGGCCGTGGACGCCGACGGGAATTACCTCGTGAATCGCAAAGTCGTACCTTTTTCCGGCATCGCGGGATTTTCCGGGGCGCTGAAAGATGCCGCCGGCGAAAAGATAGATCCTACGGTGGTCATCAGTGCCGATGCGCAAGCGTCCCATCAATCCGTCATCAATATTCTCTCCGCCGCGCAGCTCGCGGGTTTTCCCCATATCTCATTCACCGCCGAAGCGAAGCCCAAATAGGCGAGCGCGACCGGCGATTTTTGCTCGATAGCCAATATGAAAACCCGCGTCGCATCCTGGTTTGAGCGGGAGTGGACGCGGAAGTCGTTTTGGCGGTTTCTGCTGCTACCCTTGTCTTGGCTGTTTCGATTTGCCATCGGCTTACGTCGGTTCGCGTTTCGGCAGGGTTGGCTGACGTCGGAACGCTTGCCTATTCCCGTGATCATCGTCGGCAATATCACCATCGGTGGCAGCGGCAAAACGCCGCTCGTCATTTGGCTGGTGGACCACTTGCGCGCCGCCGGTTATGTGCCGGGCGTGATCAGCCGCGGCTACGGCGGCAGCGAGCCGGGCCCGTTCGAGGTCGGGCCGTTGAGCGATGCTCAGCAAGTCGGCGATGAGCCGGTTCTAATCGCCACGCGCACCGAAGTGCCGTTGTTCATCGGTCGCGATCGCGTCGTTGCCGGTCGAGCACTACTTGCGGCCTTTCCCGATTGCGACGTGATCGTCAGCGACGACGGATTGCAGCATTATCGTTTGCAACGAACCATCGAGATTGCCGTTGTCGATGGTGAAGCCCGATTCGGCAACGGTCGTTTATTGCCGGCGGGACCGTTGCGCGAACCCGTCAACCGCTTGCGCAGTGTCGATTTTGTTGTCGTGAATGAAGTAAATAACGATCGCGCCAGGGCGTCCTCCCAGCTTGCCTCTCCTGGCATGATGCCTGCAGAGCCAGTATCCATGCACGTCTCCGGACAGGTGTTTTACAATGCCAAGGATCCCGATTGGCATGTGTTGGCGGGCGACATCCGTGGCCAAACCCTGCACGCCGTGGCGGGGATCGGAAGACCGCAACGATTTTTTGATCACCTGCGGAAACTGGGTTTGAGCGTCGTCGAACATCCTTTTCCCGACCATTATTCCTATCGCGAGGAAGATTTTGC
>JAYTGZ010000256.1:0-10916 GCA_043733025.1 Pseudomonadota bacterium
CTCGCCCTGCGCGAAACAGGCAGCTACACCATCGCCCAAGATGAAAAGAGCAGTGTGATATTCGGCATGCCCCGCGTAGCGATCGAAATGAAAGGCGCCGTCGATGTGCTGCCGTTGCGTGACATCGGTAAGCACATTCTCGCTAACCTAAATGCGAAGCCATCCATCGCCGCGTAATTCCGTTTCTAGTTCAAAACTTAAACTTCGCCAAAGCTGGTGCGGCCTATCAAAGTACCTATTTGTATAGTCTCGTCGCCTTACCTGCTCTGACTCGTTTCATTTTTGAGAGAAATGGAATAACCCGTCGACCGGTTGACGACGGCCTCTAACTTCAGTAACTCAATCGCAAGCTGTTCGATCGAATCTTGACCGATCTCATCCGCGCGCAGCACCGGCGCGGCGCTCAGCGAGGGAAAGTGGGTGAGCGTGGATCGTTGATAGGCCGGATCGTAGTGTTCCGTCAGTAATTCTTCAACCAAGGCGTCCCAATCTTGCCGCTTCGCATGGGCCAGCCAATCGCCGATTTTCTTCGCGCCGTAGAGCGAGTTGAGACAACTTAGCTTCTCTTCTAGGTCGGCGAAGTCGGAAAGGAAGTGGGAATATTCTCGTTTAAGGAAATCGATCCGCGCCGCCATGGGAACATCGACCCTCACGCACGGGCTTTGCCACATGCGGTCGATCAAGTTTTCCGGTACGCGTAGCAGCCCGATTTTCTTGCTCTCCGCCTCGACGAAAACCGTTCGCTTGGGATCGAATCCTTGTAACGCATGCCACAGCCGGCTCTCGAATAGTTTCTGGGCGGGCTGCGGGCGGTGCGGAAGATTGCCCAACACTGAGCCGCGATGAGCCGCCAATTCCTCCAAGTCGAGCACCTGGCCGCCTTGCCGGGCAAGTGCTTGCAGCAAGTGACTTTTGCCCGAGCCGGTTGGTCCGCAAACAATGCAATAGTGAAACAATGGCGCCAATCGTTCGATTTCGGCGACGACGTGGCGGCGATAGGCTTTGTAGCCGCCGTCCAGCGTGTGAGCGTCCCAGCCGATCTTCTGCAGCACATGCGCCAGGGAGGCGCTGCGGTTGCCGCCGCGCCAGCAATACACCAGCGGCCGCCAGTTCTTGCGCCGCGTGACCAGTTCCGTTTCGATATGCTTGGCGATGTTGCGGGCGACAAGGGCCGCACCGATTTTCTTAGCGTCGAAACTCGACACTTGCTTGTAAAGTATTCCGACTCGCGCCCGCTCGCCGTCATCCAAGACCGGCAAACTGATGGCGCCCGGCGCATGGTCAATCTCGAACTCCGACGGCGAGCGCACGTCGATGACCTCGTCAAATTCCGATAGTTGTGTTACGGTAGCCAGTGAAGAAAATTTCAATGAATAGGCCTCAAAATGAACGATCCCAAAATACCCCAATTTATCCGACTGACGGAATTGTCGCACGGGGGCGGCTGCGGCTGCAAAATCGCGCCGGCAGTGCTGTCGGCTATTCTGGCGGAGTCGCCCGCGACCAAGGCGTTTCCAAACCTGTTGGTCGGAACCGAGAATTCCGATGACGCCGCCGTCTATAAACTCAACGATACCCAAGCCTTGGTGGCGACGACGGATTTCTTCATGCCCATCGTCGACGATCCTTACGACTTCGGCCGCATCGCCGCGACCAATGCCCTGTCGGACATCTACGCCATGGGCGGCACGCCGATCATGGCGCTCGCCATCGTCGGCATGCCGATCAACAAGCTGCCGGTGGAAACGATCCAGCGCATCATCGCCGGCGGCGACGCGGTCTGCGCGGCGGCGGGTATTCCCATTGCCGGCGGGCACTCCATCGATTCGGCCGAGCCTATCTATGGCCTGGTGGGGCTGGGATTGGTCCATCCCGATCAAGTAAAACGCAACGACCGCGCGCAAGCGGGCGATGTGTTGATCCTGGGTAAGCCGATTGGCGTCGGCATCCTGAGCGCCGCACTGAAGAAGGGCAGTCTGCCGGAAGAGGGCTACGCCGCCATGATCCAATGTACTACCCAGTTGAACACGCCGGGGATCAAGCTCGCCGCCATGTCCGGCGTACACGCGTTGACCGACGTCACCGGTTTCGGTCTCCTTGGCCATTTGCTCGAGATTTGCCGCGGCTCCGGGTTGACCGCGGAGATCGACTACGCACGCCTGCCTATTCTGCCCACGGTGAATCAACTGGCCGAGCAGGGCTTTGTCACCGGTGCGTCCGATCGCAATTGGCTGTCGTATGGGGAACACGTTACCCTGCCGAACGGCATGCCCGATTGGCAACGTAAATTACTGGCCGACCCGCAAACCAGTGGTGGACTATTGGTCGCCTGCGCCCCGAACATTGCCGGCGAGGTGCTCGCCTTGTTCCGGCAGTCCGGCTTCGCTGCCGCGGCACAAATCGGTCATCTTAAGACTGGCGAACCCAAAGTTGCCATTCGATAGATATCAAGAGCCGTGCCAGGAGGCGCATGGCCCGAGGCCAGCCCCTGGATATTGGTTCGTGGCAGTGCCTTGCCTGAGAGCCGCATCCATGTTGCCTCGTGGCGTGATGCACCAAATTTAGCGGCAGCAACCTCTTGCCGTTTGCCGCGACGCCTAGATTCAAAAAAGTTCACACACGGATTTTACCAATTCCTGAATGATCCTTGCCGTTATATCTGGTTGACTATCGAATGGATTTCAATGCACGGAAAGAGCGTTGCGGCGCTCGCCGAGCGCACGACCCGACCGCTTAGCGAGTGATCAACGGCTCCAGTTGCCGCCATACATTCTCCAGCATCATAGCCTGCGCGGCTTGCGCGGGATGGATCCCGTCCGGTTGAAATAACTCGTGCCGAGTTTCGAAGCCCGCCATCAACGACGGTAACAGCGGCACCTGGTGGCGTCGCGCCAGTTCACCGAAAATGCCGTGGAACTTTTCTGTATAGCTTTTGCCATAATTGCTCGGCAGTCGAATGCCAACCAACAAGACTTTGATCTTCTTTGCGAGGCAAAGACGAATCATGATGTCCAGATTGTTGCGGACGGAAGCGAGCGAAAGTCCGCGTAAACCGTCGTTGCCGCCTAACTCCAGAACCAATAGATTGGGTTGGTATTGTTTGAGGGTCGATTCCAGCCGCACGTGGCCTCCAGCCGTGGTTTCGCCGCTAACGCTGGCATTGATCACTCGATAGGGTGGCTTTTTCTCTTGCAGACGCCGTTGCAGCAGGTCGACCCACCCTGTATTCTGCGCAATTCCATAACCAGCCGACAGGCTATCGCCGAAAATCAATAGCGTCGGCTGCTGCGCTGCCGAGCTTCCACTCGACGATAACATCAACACGATTAACACAATGGATCGAGTGATCGAAAATCCCATACTAGTTGCCGAGCGGTTAGGCAAACGAGTCACCACGGATGAGGGCATGCTGGATATCCTCCATGACGTGAGTTTCGCTGTCAAGCCGGGCGAGGCGGTGGCTATCGTCGGCGCGTCGGGTTCCGGAAAATCGACCTTGCTCGGTTTACTCGCCGGGCTCGATTTGCCCACGTCCGGGCGGGTGAAGCTGGATGGCCAAGACCTAGCGAGTATGGACGAGGACAGCCGCGCGATCTTTCGCGGCCAGTACCTCGGCTTCGTGTTTCAGTCGTTTCAACTGTTGCCGGCGCTAAACGCGCTAGAAAACGTCATGCTGCCGCTGGAACTGTCGGGTGCGCCGAAGCCGCGGCAACGGGCGCGCAGCCTACTGGAGCGGGTCGGCCTCGGCGCCCGGCTCGAACATTATCCGCGAACCTTATCGGGCGGCGAGCAACAGCGGGTTGCGATCGCCCGCGCATTCGTTTCGGAACCGAAACTCCTGTTTGCCGATGAGCCGACGGGAAACCTTGATACCGCCACCGGCGCATCGGTCATCGATCTATTGTTTTCCCTCAACCAAGAACGTGGCGCCACGCTGATCTTAGTGACCCACGATACCGCGCTCGGCAACCGCTGCACTCGCTGGCTGGAAATCGCCGCTGGGCGGTTGCAAAGCGACCGTGTTGCGGTGAAAACATCATGAGCCGTATCCGGCTCGCGCTGTTGTTGCTGTGGCGCGAATGGCGCGCCGGCGAGTTTCGTTCACTCGCCGCGGCACTCGCCATTGCGGTCGCAGGCGTTACGACCGTCGGGTTCTTTTCCGATCGAGTCGCGCGCACCCTAGACCGCGAGGCCAATCAATTGCTGGGCGCGGATCTGGTTTTCATCGCCGATCACAAGATACCGGCGCAATTCACCGCGGGCGCCGCTGTACAGCGTTTGCAGAGCGCCGCCGCGACGACTTTTCCTAGCATGGCGTTGCGCGGCGAATCGACACAACTGGTGAGCGTCAAGGCGGTCAGCGAAGGCTATCCGTTGCGCGGGAAATTGAGAATCATCAAAGCGGGCACTGCAGTGGAACAGGAAGCATCGGCTATCCCCGCGCCAGGCACACTATGGGTGGCGCCGCGATTACTCGACATCCTGGGTGTGACCCTGGGCGATAAGTTGGAACTCGGCGCCATGGTGTTCACCATCGCCGCCAGCATCGTTCAAGAGTCCGACAACGCGCTGGATTTCATGAATGTTGCGCCGCGTGTGTTGATTAACCAGCGCGATGTGGAAGCGACCGGGTTGGTTGGCGTGGGCAGCCGAGTCTCGTATCGCTTGTTGTTGGCCGGAACGACCGATGGCATTGCCGGATATCGCCAGTGGGCCGAACCCAAACTCGCTGCCGGTGAGCGCCTCGAGGGCGTTCGCGATGCGCGACCTGAAGTGCGCACGATGTTGGAGCGGGCAGGGCGCTTTTTAGAGTTGTGCTCGCTCATGGCAACGATACTCGCCGCCGTCGCCGCGGCCCTGGCCGCGCGCCGTTTCGCCGTGCGCCAGTTGGATCAAGCGGCCATCATGCGCTGCTTGGGCGCCACTCAGTCGCGCTTGCTCGGGATTTACTTGGTGCAGTTGCTGGTACTTGGATTCGCTGCGAGTTTGCTAGGCATCGCGCTGGGCTGGTGTGCGCAGTTCGGCTTGGCGTGGTTGCTCGGTAACTTTGCCGCTGTTACGCTGGATTTGCCGGGCCCGATTCCCGCGTTACAGGGATTACTCATAGGCCTGATCGTCGTGTTCGGGTTTACCTTTCCGATGATCCTGCGCTTGCGCGGCGTGCCCACGTTGCGGGTGATCCGGCGCGAATACGGCGCGATCGAGCCCGTGAGTTCATCCGCCTATGTTGCGGGCCTGGCCGCGCTGGCGGTCATTTTGTTTTGGCGTGCCGGCGATGCAAAACTGGCGAGCTATGTTTTTTTCGGTTTTCTCGGCGGCGTTGCCGTCTGCGCCGCGGTCGCGTTCGGGTTGGTCTCGCTGGTGGCGCGACTGCGCCATTCGGCCCAAGGCCCGCGTGGCGTTATGGTCTGGCTAACTTGAAACGCCGCGCCGTCAATAGCGTCATGCAAATCATTGCGCTGGGGCTGGGCATCATGGCGTTGTTGTTGCTGACCTTGGTGCAGGGCGATTTGCTCGATGGTTGGCGCCAGAAGTTGCCGCCCGATGCGCCCAATCGTTTTGTGGTCGGCATCCAATCCAACCAAGTGGCCGACGTACAGCGCTTTACCTCCGGCCGCGGGCTCGGCGACTTTGCGCTTTATCCCATGGTGCGAGGCCGGTTGATCGCGATCAATGAACGGACCATCGCGAGCCGAAATTTTTCTGACCAGCGCACCAAGCGATTGGTCGATCGCGAGTTCAATCTTTCCTACAGCAAAACCGCGCGGCCCGACAACGTCATCGTCGCCGGCCAATGGTGGAACGGAGTGGAATCCAAGCTGCCGGAATTTTCCGTCGAGCAGTGGATCGCCAAGGAACTCAACATCAAGGTGAACGATGTGTTGACCTTTAACGTCGCCGGCACAAAGGTCAGCGCTCGCGTCAGTAACTTACGCAAAGTCGATTGGGATTCCTTTAAGGTGAATTTTTACGTGATCGCCAGTCCGGGATTGCTGGAGACGATGCCCACGAGCTTTGTGACGAGTTTTTATTTGCGCTCGAACCAAGAAAAAATATTGAATGATTTAGTGCGCGCGTTTCCGAATGTGTCCGTGATCGACGTCGCTGCCATCATGACGCGCTTTCGCGCCATGACGGAGCAGGTTGCCAAGGCGGTGCAGTTCGTTTTCTTGTTCACCGTGCTGGCGGGGTTGGTAGTCCTGTACGCGGCGATCGGCGCCACCCTGGATGAGCGCATCTACGAGAGTGCCATCATGCGAACTGTCGGCGCGCGACGGCGGCAACTACAGGTCGCACAATTGGCGGAGTTCAGCGCACTCGGGCTGGCGTCGGGATTGCTCGGTGGCATCGGCGCCAGTGTGCTCGCCTATGCATTGAGTGAGAAAGTATTGAATCTGCCGTTTACCTTCAATCCGTGGATTATCTTGCTGGGCGTGTTGGGCGGCGCCATCGGCGTCAGTATCGCCGGTATGCTCGGCATACGCGGCACCCTCGACCGGCCACCGCTGGAAGTGATTCGGGCACTGTCGTAACCTTCTCATTGCGCAAGTGACTGCCTAGAGAGCCGCGCCAGTAATGGCTCCCAGGCCGATCGGCACAGCAATGAGCGCGCGTACGTGTGAGCTACGCGGCCTCGCCGACCGGCGTGGCGCTCTCGGATCGAGCTTCTTGTTCTTGTTGCAAGGTCCACATTCGCGTGTACGTCCCAGCGAGCGCCAACAGTTCGCGATGGCTGCCGCGTTCGACGATACGGCCTTGATCCATGACCAGAATCTGATCGGCGTCGACGATAGTCGATAGCCGATGGGCGATCACTAACGTCGTGCGATCCCGTGAGATTTCCCGCAGTTCCCCTTGAATGATTTTCTCGGTTTTGGAATCGAGCGCCGACGTGGCTTCATCGAACACCAAGATGCTGGGATTCTTGAGGATGGTGCGGGCGATGGCGACACGCTGTTTCTCGCCGCCGGATAATTTCAAGCCACGCTCGCCTACCATGCTGTCGTATTTATCCGGCAAGGTCTCGATGAAATCGTGGATGTGCGCATGCTTTGCCGCTTGGAAGATTTCGTCTCGCGTGGCATCTGGTTTGCCGTACGCGATGTTGTAGTAGATCGTATCGTTAAACAAAACTGTGTCCTGAGGCACGATGCCGATGGCGCGGCGCAGGCTCTTTTGCGTGACATGGCGAATGTCTTGGCCGTCGATGGAAATCCCGCCTCCGCTGACTTCATAGAAACGGAACAATAAACGGGACAGCGTGGATTTCCCGGCTCCGCTCGAACCCACCACCGCCACCTTGCTTCCCGGGGCGATCTGAAAATCCACGTCGCTCAGGATCTGCCGCCGTTGATCATAAGCGAAATCCACATGCTCGAAACGTACCGCGCCGCTCATGACGATGAGTTCCTTAGCGTCTGGGGAATCTTGAATTTCCGCGTTGACGTGCAGCAGCGTGAACATCTTGTCCATATCGACCAGCGCCTGCCTAATCTCGCGATAAATCATACCCAAGAAATTGAGCGGAATATAAAGCTGGATGAGCAAGGTGTTGACCAACACCAAATCGCCCAACGTCAACGTGCCTTGCGCGACGCCGCTAGAAGCGCGGTACATGATCAAGGTCAAGCCGGATGCGATGAGCAGGCTCTGGGTGATGTTGAGTCCCGACAGCGACGTCGCGCTACGGACTGAGGCCTGTTCCCAGCGCTTGAGATTTTCGTCATAGCGCTTGACCTCGAATTCCTCGTTGCCGAAATATTTAACGGTTTCGTAATTCAATAAACTATCGATGGCTTTGGTATTGGCGCGGGAATCCATCTCGTTCATGGTGCGGCGGAACTTGGTGCGCCACTCGGTGATGACGATGGTGGAGGTGATGTAGACGATCAACGTGCCAAGCGTAATGATGGCGAACCAGATGTCGTATTTCGTCACCATGATGATGCCGACCAGCGTCATCTCGAGCAGCGTCGGCAGAATGCTGAAGATGGCGAAGCGCAGCAGCGTCTCGATGCCGCGGGAACCGCGCTCGATGTCGCGCGTCATGCCGCCGGTTTGGCGTTCCAAGTGAAAGCGTAGACTCAGCGCGTGTAAATGCTGGAACACCTCCAGCGCCACACGGCGGATCGCTCGTTGGGCAACCTTGGCGAACACCGTGTCGCGCAGTTCCGTGAACAGCGTCGTGGAGAATCGCAACAGGCCATAACCGATCAACAAAAACACCGGCGCCATCAACAGCGCCTTCGATTGATCCAAGGTATCGACAATCTGTTTTAGAACCAGCGGCACGCCGACATTAGCCAGCTTGGCAATCACCAAGCAAAGCAGCGCCAGCACCACGCGCCCGCGGAAATCCCACAGATAGGGAAACAGCGAACGCAAAACGGCAAATCCACCGGGCGTGGTGTGGGAGGAAGGCGTGGGCAAAACGGATGAATGGGAACGAGCATGATCGCGCATGATCAGATTCTACATGGCGGCGACGGGAACCGAAAACACGTCGGCCTCGCCTCAAGGCTTCCAGGCATTGGTAAGCCTCGTCTGTTCCTCCACGTTTGATCCACAGGCTCGCGCAGTCGCTATATAGCCGCTGCCGATAAAGATTTCTTCATGAATGTGAAAGTTCGTGATGTAAGGAAACAAACGATCCCACGGTGCGTGGATGCCTTCGAATGTGCTCAGATAACCCCATGCACGGTGCCGGTGCCAAAGATTGAATACACGCCGCCAATCCGTGGGCAATTTAAAACCGGCGATGGCAATGCGGGCTCCTGGCTTCACCGTACGAAAGATACGCTCAATTGCGGCTGTATTGCGAAGGACGTCATGGGTATAGTGAAACAACAACGCATCGGCGCTGACATCAAACGTTGCCACTTCCACCGGCGCGACGATCTGTTCCACGTTATCAAGATGGTGCACATTGATGCGGTTCTGTGCGATCGCAACCATGGCGGGGCAAAGTTCGATTGCAATCACATGGCCTTGGGGCCCCACAGCCTGGGATAATAAGGGCAATGACAAACCTGTTCCAGAAGCAATATCAATGACTGTTTCGCCTTTAGCAAGCGTAAGCAGTTCAATTGTTCTGTGACGTACCGCGCCAATGAAACGGCATGACGCATCGTATTGACGCGCTAATTTCTTATAGGTTTTGAGCGTAAATTCTGGATTAGGCTTGCCGTTATCGACGTGGGATTTCATATTTAACCTCTAGGCAAATTCAGTAAGAACAACCGCCTCCAGCAATGAAAAATATTTGACGTAGTGCTTCCTAAATCTAGCAACACCAGTTCTGCCCATGCGCTCAGCCGCCTTGATGGTTGTTATGTTACTTCAAATGAGTTACGACGCCCACCTGGCGCCTCGAAAAAAACTGCATTTTCAGCGTATAGCAGCAACGCTTTGGACGCTCTCTAAACTGCGCCGCGGCTAACTCAAATGCCGAGCCTCCCATAGGTACGAGGAGCGATGCCTCGCGGATCATAATCCGTCTCTTGCTTGCCTTGCCACGAGCCAAGCACCATGCGCTTCACGGGCCACTGCGTCGGATGCGCTAGTGCCCCGTTGTGAGCCTTGCGGATATGGACCGAGAGCGACTTGGGCGCTGGATTGCGGCCTATGGAACTCCGCGGCAGGTGGCGTTGCGGTGGCGTTGCGGTGCCGATTGGTTCTGGCTGCCGCGACCGGGCGCACGAATCTGGAGATCGGCATGCAATTGGGCGTCAATGTGAAAACCGTGGCCTTGTGGCGCGGGCGCTTTGCGCAAGAGGGCCGGTTGCACTCTGCCATGCACGCGAAAAGCGAAGAAATGAATCATCCAGTTATTTATTGGACACTACATTAGATTGTACAGATGAGTGATGAGCGCGCCGAACTGTCGAGTCTGGCGCGCTCTAAGCTGAACAGCGTGAGGCTGGCGCTGTACTTTGTAACGATCGCCGACCGTCAAAATCAAACCGTCAAATTACCTGCCCCAATGCTGTTCGCTTGAACTCGTTCGCCCTGAGCCTGTCGACGCAGAATGGTCTTCGACCAGCTCAGCCAGAACGGCTAACCGAACAGCATTGCTACCTGAACACATTTAACAACCGAGGTCTTCTACCCAAGATTGCGCATTGACCTAAATGCTGATTAACCTTTCACGTTACCGCACGCAACCGAGATCTTTACGTCGGCGGCGCTTTTGTGAACGTTGATTGCGTATTTGCCGGAGGCTAATTCCGAAACTGGGGCGGAAACCACAGTGGTGGAGGTCCCGTTCACGACATCAGCGAGCGGATACTTGGGCTTCGGATCGAGTTTGTCGCAGGTGCCGGAATGAAAGTGCGCAGGCTGCGCCACGTTTGATGCAGCGCCCTTTAGCTGAACAACGACACGTGTCTGATTGCCTTGCGGAGTCAAAGTGGCGGTTCCGCTAACGCCGGAATTATCTTTCGACTGGATTTGCACGGTAATCGGCGATTGCGCCGAGGCGCCCGTTGATGGTTTATCGCCCTGCGACGATGGCTGGTCGCTCTTAGGCGTCGTGGTGTCGGCCGCAAGCGCGGGTATCGAAAGTCCGAGTCCAAGTACGGCTATCGCCGCAGCGATTTCAAATCTTTTCATTTGCATCTCCTAAGTTTGTGAAACAGTGAAAGTTGAATTATGGTAACTGTCCGCTGGACGTTTACCGATAGACGTCTTCTCCGCGGTTGCGTTTCCATTCGGTTTCGAAATGTGTCGCATCCTCTGCCGTACGAGATTTAACGCCCATGACAATGCCGCCTTCTTTGATCCCTTTTTCGTAACGAATTACTCTTTCTTCGGGGATGCCCCATCCGACCAGGGCTCCTACGAGCCCACCTGTAAGCCCCCCGGCGCCAGCGCCAGCGAGCGCCGCAGCCACGGGCCCCGCTACTACAAGCCCTAAA
>JAYTGZ010000257.1:0-3215 GCA_043733025.1 Pseudomonadota bacterium
GATTGGACGCCGATCATCTCCAAGCTAAAGGCTGCTAATCCCGACGCGGTGATTACCTCGACCGCAGGTGGCGCACCGAACGTGACGTTGACCAAGCAATTGCGCGCGGCGGGCATCAAGATTCCCTATGGCAACCTCGCGGTGGACGAAGGCACGGCCAAGGGCATGGGCGCCGATGCCGACGGCATTTACATTTCCGGTTCGTATTTAACCAACATCGACACTCCGGCGAACAAGGCATTCATGGCGGCGATGCGGAAGAAATTCGGCGCAAACCTAAAGACGCCGAACGATCTTTCCGTGCCGCAATATGAAGGCGTGTACGCCTACAAAGCGGCTGTGGAAAAAGCCGGCTCGACAGAAACCGATGCCGTCATCAAGGCGCTGGCGGAAGTGGCGGTCGACGGCCCGCGCGGCAAGATCCAGATGAACAAACAACGCCATGCGCCGCTGACCATTTATCTTGGCCAAGTGCAGGCCGACGGTAACGTGAAACTGCTCGAGACTTTCAAAGACGTCGATCCGGGCGAGCAGTGCCCGAACCTGAAGTAGAATCGCAGCCTACGCGGCGGGTGCATCGTAAGCACGATCGCTCGCCGCGATACTGACGCGCTGGCACTATGACCGCGCAGTTTTTAGATGTGATCACCACCGCCGCGATCCTGTTCGCGGTGTCGGCGGGATTGTTGATCATCTTCGGCGTCATGAAGATTATCAACTTCGCCCACGGCGGTTTCCTCACCATCGGCGGCTATTCCGCTTTACTCGTCACCACATTAGGACTGAATCCCTGGTGGTCGATCCCCTTCGCATTTGTGATTGGATTTTTTTGCGGCATGATCGTCGAGCGACTGGTCATGCGGCCGCTTTACTCGCGTCCGCTGGACGCCATCCTCGCCACCTGGGGTTTAGGCATTATCATCGGCCAGCTCATCACGCTCGTCTTCGGGCGCGAGGTGCAATTCGTCAAAAGTCCGATCTCCGGCGCAGTCGATTTCTTGGGCGCGTCCTACTCCCATTACCGTTTGCTGTTGGTGCTTGCGTCCATCGCCCTCGCATTGGCGCTCGCCGCGGTGTTGAACGGCACGCGGCTCGGCTTGCAAACCCGCGCGGTGATAATGAACGAGAACCTCGCTCGGGGCTTAGGCATCAATAGCGGATTGGTTCGATTCATTACATTTTCGTTGGGCGCGGGGTTGGCGAGTCTTGCCGGCGCCTTGATCACGCCGCTTACCAGTGTCGACCCCCATCTCGGCGTGCCGTGGTTGGTCAGTGCGTTTATGTTGGTGCTGGTATCGGGCATGTCGCTGGCGAGCCTCGCGGTCGCCTGCCTGGTGCTCGGCGGCGCGCAAGTGCTGGTGAGCAGTTACGGCAATCCGGTGTTGGGCGGGCTGACTATCGTTGTGCTCGCCGCATTTATTTTGCGCCTGCGGCCGCAAGGATTCGCCCGTGAATAGCCTACCCCTCGCGGCGCCCGCACGCGCGAAAACGCGTCCGCGTTCCGACGGGCGCTGGGTTTTGATCTGCGTTGCCGCTGCGCTGGTGCTGGTTGCGATCGGGCCTTATCTGTTATCCGATTTTCTCGTTAACAATTTGATTCGCGGTTTTTTGTATGCCGCGGTCGTGCTCACCGTCGATATCCTGTGGGGATACACCGGCATCCTCACGTTCGGTCAATCGGCTTTCTTCGGCATCGGCGCCTATGCCGCAGGACTGATTTTTACCCACATGGGTTTCAGCCCGGCCCACGCGGCGTTGGCGCTCGGCGCGGGCATCGGTGTGGCGGTGCTGGTCGCGGTGCTGGTTGGTTGGCTGTCGTTTTATCACGGCGCGTCGCCGTTGTATGCCTCCGTCGTGTCGCTGGTGCTGCCCATCGTCGTCGCGCAGATACTCTATTCGGGCGGCGCGTTCACCGGTTCGAGCAGCGGCTTGTCCGGCTTTGAGAGTTTCGATATGTCGCTGCAGGCTTGGTTTTGGATCGCGGGCGTGTTTCTGGTCGTTGTCACGTCCGGCGCTTGGATGTTCGTGCGCAGCGACGCAGGCCGCGTGCTGGTGGCCATTCGGGAAAACGAAGCGCGCTGCGAATATCTCGGCATCAACGTAGCGCGCATCAAGATTTTGCTTCTGGTCGCTTGCGCCGTCATCGCGGCCATCGCCGGCTACGCGTTCGCCTGCGTGCAGATGGTGGTGGCGCCGGAATACACCGGTTTCGTATTCGGCACCGAACTGGTGATTTGGGTAGCGCTGGGCGGGCGCGGCACCCTAATCGGCCCGGTCATCGGCACGCTATTGATCGACACCAGTACCGCCTACCTGAGCGGCAATTTGCCCTATATCTGGAAACTCGTGATCGGCGTGGCATTCGTCGTGGTGATCGTGGCGTTGCCGCGCGGCATTGCGCCCTTGGTCACGGCGATATTCAGGCGCGACAAAGCGGGCAAAACCGAAGCAGAGGAAACCGCAACACTGCAAGTCGCAATCGCCGCGCCATTGGCTGGGTTAGCTAGTGTGGGCTCGACCGCGATCGCGATTGAACAAGTACGAAAAAATTTCGGCAGCTTGCAGGTACTGGAAGGAATCGACTTTAAAGCGCGACACGGTGAGTTGCTGAGTTTAGTGGGCCCGAACGGCGCGGGCAAAACCACGCTGATGCGTTGCATCGGCGACGGCGGCGAGCGTTCTGGCGGCAAAATATTGATTAATGATCACGACATCGCGAGGCGGCCACCCTATGAGTGCGTGGCGTTCGGCGTTGGACGCAAGTTCCAGAACGCGAATACTTTCGACGCGCTTACCGTGGCGCAATCGCTGCGCATCGCCCGCACGCGCCTGGAAAAACCATCGCTGTGGTCACGTGCGGCGACGCTTGATCTGCCGGAGAGCGTACTGAAGATCATGCGCGCGACCGGGCTCGACCAACATCTCGGCGTGGAAGTGCGCCATCTTTCGCATGGGCAGAAGCAAGGGCTGGAACTGGCCATGGTGCTGGCGCTCGAGCCCAGCGTCGTGCTGCTTGACGAACCGACTGCCGGCCTCACCAAGTCGGAACGTACACTCATCGGCCAAATTCTGGTCGAGCTGGCAAGCACAGATCGGTTATGCATTTTGCTGGTGGAACACGATTTGGATTTCGTGCGCGAAATCAGCTCGCGTGTGATCGTGCTGCATCAAGGCAAGATCGTGCTCGATGGTAGCGTGACGGAAGTCGTCGAGTC
>JAYTGZ010000258.1:0-2989 GCA_043733025.1 Pseudomonadota bacterium
TTTCGGGCAACTGGGTCAGGACTTCGCGAATCGCCTCGGTTCCGCCCGTGGACGCACCGATGGCGATTACACGCTTGTCGCGCCCGTGCGTGTCCCGCAGGCCGCCCATTGGCGGAGTCTGCGCGCGGGATAACCAAGTCTTGTCGAGAGATCCAATGTAGCTCACGTCCGTCGCGGCCGCGGCACGAATCTTGTTCGCCAGTTCCTCGCCGTATTCGGCAAGCAACTGTTTCGTCCCCGCGCGCGGTTTGCCAATGTAATCCACCGCGCCAAGCTCCAGTGCCCGCAGTGTGGTCTCGGCGTATTTTTCCGTGAGGCTGGATACCATGACTACCGGCATGGGTCGTAATCGCATCAAACGCTCGAGGAACGTCAGCCCGCTCATGCGTGGCATTTCAATGTCGAGGGTCAACACATCGGGACGCAGTTGCTTGATTTTGTCGCGCGCCATGTACGGATCCGACGCGGCGCCAACGACCTTCAAGTCATCATAGGCGCCGAGTATCTCTTGCAGGATGTGGCGAATCACCGGGGAATCGTCGACGATCAATACGCGAACTGGCATTATTAAGACCGTCTACTTGAAAAGATCGGCGGCGCCGGTGACGGCGACCACCTCGAGTTGTGCCGCGTAATTTTTCTCGCGGGTATAGATGGTGTCATTGTGAAGTGTGCGTAATTGTTTAACCAGAACTTTGCCGGTGCGCGGGAAAAAGTAGACTTTGCGCGGATACGTATTGCCAAGGTCAGCGGCGGAAATCTTGATACGCTCCTGGTGTAGGTATTTACGCACGAACTCGGCGTTGCGCTGACCGACATCGGTCATGCCCGCCAACACCCGTCCGCCGCCGAATACCTTCGCTTCCAGCCGCTCGCGTTTGGCCCCCAAACTTAGCAACTGGTTGATCAGTACCTCCATCGCGTAGGCGCCGTAGCGGGCCGACATGCTGACCGGACTCTTCGGGTCACCGCCATGCTGAGGCAACATAAAATGGTTCATCCCACCGATCAGGTTATCCGGATCGCGCATGCAGGTTGAAACGCAGGATCCCAGCACTGTGACGATCAACATGCTGCGCTTGGTGACGTAGAATTCGCCCGGCAATATCTTGGCCGCCATCATATCGAACGAGCGATCGTGATAGACGTTCGGTTGCGTTACATTGGTAAAGTCTTCCGATTTCATTGTCAGTTATTGCTCAGTAAGACACGTCAGACTAAGCGATAAACCGTTTTATCGCACAGTTGATACAAGTCTTTCGCGTGAAACAAGTTCTCCGAGTGCCCAACGTATAGGCGTCCGTCGGGATGCAGCACTTGACTCAGTTTTTCTAGGATCGAGTATTGCGTTTCCTTGTCGAAATATATCATGACATTGCGGCAAAAGACTGCGTCATACTGCTCTTTTATGCCCCAGTTTGCGCTCATCAAGTTGATGTGTTCAAAGCGGATACCCTGTTGGATTTCGTCTCTGACTTTGGCGTGACCCTCGTGCGGCCCCGTACCACGAAGAAAAAAGCGTTTACGCCGCGCAAGGCTAACACTTTCCAGCCGATCGACACTGTAGATCCCACGTCGCGCATGCTCCAGAACATTGGTATCGAGATCCGATGCAAGAATGCTGGGCTGGGGTGCGATGCCACGGCCGATCTCAGCGAGAGTGATGGCAATCGAGTAGACCTCTTCTCCCGTCGAGGACGCGGCACTCCACACCCGAAACGGGCGGTTCGTCGCGCGCTCACGAACCTGTCGCGCCAGTATGTCGAAATGGTGGGGCTCACGAAAGAAATGGGTAAGGTTCGTGGTAATCGCGTTGATGAACGCTTCCCACTCCGGCGCTGTATCATTTTCCAGCAAGGTGAGATAGTCGCGAAAAGAATCGAGCTTAAGCGCGCGCAAGCGCCGCGCCAGGCGGCTATATACCATCTCCTGTTTGCCGGGTTTAAGATTGATACCGGCCCGCGCGTAAATAAGCTTGCGCACCATCTGGAAATCCCGCTCAGCGAAATCGAACTCACGTTGGCGCTCCGCGGGGCTCGGGGAAGGCATGGCCATGGGGTGTCGATCCGTAAGATGGCCGCGATTATTGGGGCGCCGGATCCGCTTGCAGCGGCGGCGCCGTTTGACTGCTATGACGCCGCCACAACGCGGCGATCAAGTCGGCGGGTTGTGGCTGACAGAACAGAAATCCCTGCATGTCCGGTGATCCATTGGCCCGAAGGAAGTCCCGCTCTTCAAGTGTCTCCACGCCCTCGGCGACCACACCAAGATTCAGACTGCGGGCGAGGGCCATAATCGCTATCGCGATCGCCGCGTTGCCCTGATCATGAGAAATGCCGCGAACGAAGGATTGATCGATCTTCAAGTGATCGACGCGGAAGCGCTTGAGGTAGTTGAAGGACGAGAACCCCGTGCCGAAATCGTCGATCGCCATGCGCACACCGAGTCTTCGCAGCTCAAGCAGGGTCGTCACGTTGCGCTCGGAATCCTGCATCAACATGCTTTCCGTCAGTTCTAGCGTCAAGTAGCGGGGATCTAGACCCGTGCGCGTCAGTATATCGGCTACTTTCATCGCAAGTTGCAGATCATGAAACTGAATGCTCGACAAATTGACTGTCACCGGCACGGGTGGCAACCCGGCGCGTTGCCATTCGAAATTTTGCTTACACGCCGCTTCGATCACCCACTCGCCGATCGGAGCGATCAATCCGGTCTCTTCGGCTAGCGGAATAAAGTCGTTGGGCAGAATCAGACCGCGCTCGGGATGCTGCCAACGCAACAATGCTTCGTTGCCGATGACCTCGCCGGTGGCGCCGTGAACCATGGGCTGGAAGTAAAGTAAAAACTCCCCGCGTTCCAATGCCTTGCGTAGATTGCGTTCGAGATTGAGCTTTTCCAGCGCCGTCGCATTCATGGATGGACTGTAGAAGTGATAGCGGCCGCGGCCATCGCTTTTGGCGTGATACATCGCCGCATCGGCATTTTTCAA
>JAYTGZ010000259.1:0-3204 GCA_043733025.1 Pseudomonadota bacterium
TTTAAGCAAAGGCCCGCGCGGCGTGTTGTTTGCGTACCTGCAGCGTTTGACGGGTTACTCACGACAGCATGTATCCAAGCTGATCGCGCAATATCGGGACACCCAGTCTCTGACGCCGCGCAAGCGGGTCAGCCGGACCAGCTTTACTCGCCAGTACACGGCTGAGGACGTCGCCCTGCTGGCCCAGACCGATAGTTTGCATGACACGCTCTCGGGCCCGGCAACCAAAGTGTTGCTGCGCCGCGCCGTCGATCAGTTCGGGGATGCGCGTTATACCCGGCTCTCTCAAATATCCGTCTCGCACTTGTACAACCTGCGTGGCAGTGAACCGTATCGCAAACAGCGCCTGGTGTGGCACCGCACGCGACCCGCGCCGGTGGCGATCGGCATTCGCAAAGCGCCGGCTCCCGAGGGTGTGCCCGGTTATATTCGCATCGATACGGTGCATCAAGGTGATCGGGATGGCATGAAGGGGGTTTACCATATCAACGCGGTGGATATCGTCACCCAGTGGGAACTGGTGGCGTCGGTAGAACATATCAGCGAAGCTTATCTACTGCCAGTGATTAATTTGCTCTTAGAGGGCTTCCCGTTCGCCATCCGCGGCTTTCATTCCGACTCCGGCTCGGAATATGTGAACCACAAAACCGCAGAACTGTTGGAGAAACTCCGTATCGAATTCACCAAGTCTCGGCCGCGCCAAACGAATGACAACGCGCTGGCGGAATGCAAGAACGGCGCGGTGATCCGTAAGGCGATGGGTTACAGCCATATCCCACAAAAATATGCGACGGCCATCAATGCGTTCTACACCGACGCGCTCAATCCCTATCTCAACTTCCATCGGCCTTGCTACTTCGCCGTCGACACTATCGACGCCAAAGGAAAGATCCGAAAAACCTACCCGCACGACCAAATCATGACGCCTTGGGAGCGATTGAAAACCATCCCGGCGTACGAAAGTTACCTCAAGCCCGGCATCACGACTGAATCACTTGAACACGCCGCTAACGCGCTGAGCGATAATGACGCTGCAAGAAACGTACAAGACGCTAGAAAACGATTGTTTCAATCTATTAACCGTCGATCCAAATCCGCTGCATGACCTAAATCATTTCAGCCTCATCTTACGATTGGAAAATACTGTAGCTTTACCGCATTATTTTAACTCAAAAAATGGCGTGCCCAAGACGTCCGCCCAGTGCGGCTCTCCTGGCATTAGCCGCTAGTAGCAAGGCCGGGCGTGGATTCTGGCATGGGACCGTTTAGATTTCCGGATTGCCCGATAATTCGCCTGTTCGCTGGCGCATAAATGTCCGGGTGTGACCTATCAAAGTGCCAGCGTCTTAGGCTACAATCGCTGTGCTTCAGGCGTCCGCGCACGCGGGCGAGAACAATGAACTGACAATGACTATCTAGGAGAATACTGCAATGACATCCGCATCAAAATGGTTGAAATTCGCGCTTCCGGCGGCGATTGCGCTCGCAATCTCGTCGTGGAGCGGTGCGGCGAGCGCCCAAAGTGCTGCGCAAAAGGCGGTCGATGCCGCGAAAAAAATGTGCAACGGCAAGACCATCACCATCGTCTGGGAGGCCGGACTGCAATCCCTCGATCCCAAAAATTTTTCCGGCCCGATGTGGGAAAAACTGACGACGTGCAAGATCAGCGTCGTCGAGGTATCCACCGCCGATATGTTCACCAAGATCATGCAGGAATACCGCGCGGGTACGGGCGCCTATGACGCCCTCAACGTGATTCCCGCCTGGATGCCTGACCTCGTCCAAGCCGGCGCCCTAGAGCAATTAGACGCCATGGTCGACAAATACGGCTTCCGCGCCGAGCTGCAAAAGATCGCACCGACCTATCGCGACAATCAGATGAAGGTGAACGGCAAGATCTACGGTTTTCCCGACGATGGCGACGTGTTCCTGATGTACTACCGCAAGGACATTTTTGCCGATCCGGCGTTGCAAAAGGATTTCAAAGCTAAGTTGGGCTATGACTTGGCGCCACCCAAGACTTGGAAACAATTCGGTGAGATCGGCCAGTTCCTGACGGAGAAGTTGAAGGACAAGGGCGTCTACGGCGCAGCCCAGTTCCGTGAGCCCGGTTATGGCAACTATATGTTCCAAGAGCGTTTCCGCAACGAAGGCGGCAAGTTCTTCGACGCCAACATGAAGGCCCAGATCAACAACGCAGCGGGCGTGAAAGTGCTGGCGGGATGGCGCAACGAAAATAAATTCATGCCGGCCGGTGTGGAAAAGTTTGGCTTCGTCGAGAACCTCGCCACCTTCCTGAAGGGCGAGAGCGCAATGACCATCTCCTGGCCGCCCTATGGCCGTTTTGCCGCGGGCTACATCAAGGACGACGCGATGAAGTGGGTGCCGGAATCCAAGATCGCCGGTAAGGTTGGCTATGCCTTGCCGCCGGGCGGGCATCCGCAATTGGCTGCGGGTTTCGCGCTGTCCGTTGCCTCCACCAGTAAGAACAAGGAACTCGCCTACCTGTTCATCCAGTGGCTGAACAGCGAAGAAATATCCATGCAGCGCGTGCAACTGCCTTATGCGTTACGCGATCCCTTCCGCGATTCTCACTTCACCAGCAAAGAATATCTCGCCAAGTGGCCCGACGCGAAGGATTATCTCGCCGTCCTGCAAGCGGGCTCGAAAACCGGCTTGATCGATTTATCCCTGATTCAAACGGACAAGTACGAAGAAGCCCTGCGCCAAGGCATTAGCCGTCTGTGGGCGGGGGAAGATCCGAAAGCGATTTTGGACGATGTCGCCAAGTCCTGGGATGAGACGACGCAGAAGATCGGCGTTGATAAACAGAAGGCAGTCTACAACGCGTGGGCCGCCAAGGGCGGGGCCTATCCGAAGTAATAGGCAATTAGGTGTGAAGTAACGAGAGCGCCGGTTCGACCGGCGCTCTTTCTTACAGGCATGCCCATCACCGGAATCGAGTTTGAAAACGCAGGTGTTACATTCCCAAGGTGGTTTCGTCGACCGCCACTTTAAGCGATTTTTGGTCGCGCCTTCGATCTTGGTGCTGCTGCTGGTCGCGGTTTTTCCGCTGATTTATTTGATCATGGTGAGCTTCCAAGGAATCACCATGACGGAGAACAATACCGGCTTCGTGGGTCTCGCGAACTACCGCTACCTGCTCAAGGATACGCGCATGTGGGAAGCGCTGTGGCACACGGT
>JAYTGZ010000260.1:0-2087 GCA_043733025.1 Pseudomonadota bacterium
ACCATGGCGCAGAAGCTGTCGGCGTTCGTGTTGCTGAGCACGAATCCCGCGATCTCGTTAGGGATTTCGAAGGCCAAGGCCGCGAGTTACACTTGGCCCAAGGATCTCAAGGGGATGAAGGTCGGCGTGACCGCGCCGGGGTCCACCACGCACATGATGCTCGATCACCTGCTCGCCTCCGTGCATCTTATTCCCGACGATGTTTCCGTCATTGGCGTCGGCACCGGGCCGCAAGCCGTGGCGGCGATGAAGTCCGGCCAGATCGACGCCATGGTCAACGTCGAGCCGGTGATGACTATATTGGAGAAACTAGGCGCGATGACCATCGTCGCGGAGACCACGACAGCGAAAGGAACGAAAGACGTCTTCGGCGGGCCGATGTTGAGCGGGACGCTGTATTGCAAAGCGAGCTTCATTAAGGCGAATCCGAAGACCATCCAAGCGGTCACCAACGCCATGGTGCGTGCGCTGAAATGGATCAAGTCCGCGACTGCAGAACAACTCGCCGCCGCCGTGCCGCCGGAATATTTGCTCGGCGATAGGGCCCTTTACCTCGAAGTATTCGGCAAACTGCGCGCGAACTATTCGCCCGACGGCATGATCACCGCCGCCGCCGTAAAGAATAGTTATGAAGTGTTGAAGGCCCACAATTCAAGCGTGCGGCGCGCGCCGGTAGTGTGGCTGGATCAGACTTACGATATGACGTTCGTGAAGAACGCGCTGGCGAAGTTGAAGTAATGTTCAGCCAATACGCCGCCACGCTCATGGCCGCGGCCGCTGGGGCGGAGCGGCCGGCCTTGCTGCTGAGCCAGATTACATGCGCCTTTCCAGGGCATACCCCCGCGGCGCCAAGTTACGTGGCCGTCTCCGACACGACGCTTGAAATCAAGAATGGTGAATTCGTCGCGCTGGTTGGCCCGACGGGTTGTGGGAAATCGACCTTGCTCAGCGTCGCCGCGGGTTTGATCGCGCCGACCTCGGGCGCTGTGAAAGTATTCGAGAAACCGCTTAGGGGACTCAATCGCGAGGCGGCTTACATGTTCCAAGCGGACGCGCTGCTACCGTGGAAAAGTGCGCTGGACAACGTCGCGTTGGGACTGCTGTTTCGCGGCGAACCGGAACGCAAAGCGAAGAAAACGGCGCGCGATTGGCTGCAGCGCGTGGGCCTGGGCGCCCACGTCGAGCGTTATCCCCATCAGCTTTCCGGCGGCATGAAAAAGCGCGTGGCCTTGGCGCAAATCCTCGCGCTTAAGCCGAAGATATTGCTGATGGACGAACCGTTCAGTGCGCTGGACATCCAGACCCGCGAACTGATGGAAAACGAATTGCTCGCGCTCTGGGCCGAAGACAAGAAATCCGTCGTCTTCGTCACCCACGATCTGGAAGAAGCGATCTCTCTCGCCGATCGAGTTGTCGTGCTCTCCGCCGGGCCGGGCTGCCATCCGGTGGGCGAATTCGCAATCGATCTGCCTCGCCCCCGCGACGTGGCGGAGATACGCATGACGCCGCGCTTCGTTGAATTGCATTCGTTAATTTGGCAGACGTTGAAAACGGAAGTGATGAAGGCCCATGACGCAAACAAACTCGTGTAACGCTCAACTGTTTTGCCGCCAATCGCCCTGAAAATTGTCATCCTGAGCAAAGCGAAGGATCTGCTTTTCTTTAATTTGGGGGCTACCAAGCAGATTCTTCGCCGCTGCTCTCCTCAGAATGACATTGCTTGGGATTGTTCGCGCCGATGGCGCGCGAAAAACTTCACCATCATCTCGCCTGCGTCGGGCCCGCGTGGGTCGTTGTACGGGTAGTTCGGGTTACCGCCGCTCCAGGCGTGGCCCATTCCTTTGACGATGACCTGGCGTAACAGCGGCGCGTCCGCCGGGCCGTAGTCGCGAATCTCATAACGATAACCGCTAGCGTTTAATTGCGCGGTGGTGCTGGTCGTAGAGGTATCGGGCAGCCCATTCTTTTCCGACGCGTGTCGATTCATGGCCAGGAACTGGGCAATGATTTGCCCGGCGTTGACGGGATGTACGGTATCGTCCGCATCGCCATGGATCACGAACACAGGCATGGCGTGAACCTTGTGG
>JAYTGZ010000261.1:0-4365 GCA_043733025.1 Pseudomonadota bacterium
TTGGAACAAAACGCCAACATGTTCCTCGACATGCAAACGCAGATGAAAAAACAAGCCAGTGGGATATTCAGCAATCTGGCGCCGTTTGCACCTAAACCCCAGGCGGCCGCGCCGGAACCAGAACCGGGGCCCGCGCCTGCGGCAAAGTCGCGCCGCGGTTCGTCCAAATAGCAAGTGTAGTGCTTCGCAATTAAATTAATGGAACATAAAAATTCGTCTTTTTCCGTCTGGGGGGCTGGCCTCGGGCCACGTCGTTACTCGTTGTTGCGTAGAGCCCGCTATTCGATCTCCTCGCGCCTGGTGGCCCTGGCCCTAGGCCACCCCGTAGGCCAGCCCCTGGCGGCCGTTGTCTCCATGCGATTCGCCAGACGCAAAAATCCTTCATTTTTATTCGTCCCGCTAATTACGCGGCACTACACGAGTTCAGTTCTCCCATGAAAACGTCGTTGCCGGTCGCGGCCGCCCCACAAATCGGCTTCGTGTCCCTCGGCTGCCCCAAGGCCTTGGTGGATTCCGAGCAGATCCTCACGCAATTGCGCGCCGAGGGTTACCTCACCGTTAATTCCTACGCCGACGCCGATTTGGTCATCGTGAATACCTGCGGCTTTATCGATTCCGCCGTGGCAGAGTCCTTGCAGGCTATCGGCGAAGCGCTTAACGAGAATGGCAAGGTAATCGTCACCGGCTGCCTGGGCGCCAAGGGCGACATCGTTCGCGAGACTCATCCGAAAGTGTTGGCGGTCACGGGGCCCCACGCCAAGGACGAGGTAATGCGGCATGTCCACGCGCATTTGCCTAAACCCCACGATCCCTACGTCGATCTCGTACCGCCGCAGGGAATCAAGCTCACGCCCAATCATTACGCCTATCTCAAGATTTCAGAAGGCTGCAATCATCGCTGCACCTTCTGCATCATTCCTAGCATGCGCGGTGATTTGGTCAGCCGCCCGGTCGGCGAAGTGATGCAAGAGGCGGAAAACCTCGTACGTGCGGGCGTGAAAGAATTGCTGGTGATTTCGCAAGACACCAGCGCCTACGGCGTGGACGTGAAATACCGCACCGGCTTCTGGGGCGGCAAGCCGCTGAAAACGCGCATGACGGAACTGGTTTCCGCATTGAGCAGTCTAGGCGTTTGGGTGCGGCTGCATTACGTTTATCCTTATCCCCATGTGGATGAAGTCATTCAGTTGATGGCCGAGGGAAAAGTGCTGCCGTATCTCGACGTGCCGTTCCAGCACGCCAATCGCCGCATTCTCAAACTGATGAAACGTCCCGCGGACGCCGAGAATACCTTGGCGCGCATCCAAGCCTGGCGTAAGATGTGCCCCGAGTTAGCGATACGTAGCACCTTCATCGCCGGCTTCCCCGGTGAGACCGATGCCGAGTTTGAAGAGTTGTTGAGCTTTCTGCGCGAAGCGCAGTTGGATCGCGTCGGTTGCTTCACCTATTCCCCGGTGGAAGGCGCGAAAGCGAACGCGCTTCCCGGGCCCGTTTCCGATGAGTTGAAAGTGGATCGCCGCGGGCGTTTGATGCAATTGCAGGAACAGATCAGTGCCGCGCGGTTGCAGGCGAAGATCGGCAAGATTATGAAAGTCATCGTCGACGAGGTGGCCAGCGCTGGCGCCAAGGCGCGCAGCAGCGCCGATGCGCCGGAGATCGACGGTCAGGTTTATATTAACAAACCCAAGGGCAAGAGGTTTGCCCTAAAACAGGGGGAGTTTACGGACGTTCGCATTACCGATGCCGATGCCCACGATTTATGGGCGGAGCCGGTAGCGGCGTAGTCAATGGAACCGCTGATTAAATTCCTCGCGAGCCGCGACGGACTTAATCAGCGGGCCCTTAAATAATCGATTTTAGGAGTTGATCATGGCAAGTGGACGTGAAGTAGTAGTGCTAAGCGGTGTGCGTACGGCGATCGGCGATTACGGCGTCAGTCTGAAGGATTTTGCGCCGACGGAGTTGGGCGGGCTGGTTATCCAGGAGGCAATCGCCCGCGCTAAAGTGGACGTGAACGATGTCGGCCACGTGGTGCTCGGCCATGTGATCCACACCGAAGCCAAGGATATGTACATCTCCCGCGTGGCGGCGATCAAGGGAGGTTTGCCGCAAAGTACGGCGGCGTTCACGGTGAATCGCCTATGCGGCAGCGGTTTGCAGGCTATCATCAGCGCAGCGCAAACGATTTTGCTCGGTGACACCGATTGCGCCATCGGCGCTGGTGCGGAATCCATGAGCCGCGCGGCGTACATCATGCCCAATTTACGCTGGGGCCAGCGCATGGGCGACGGTGGCGTGGTCGACATGATGGTCGGCGCGCTGACGGATCCGTTCGACACGGTCCACATGGGCACCACCGCGGAAAATATCGCCGCTAAGTGGAATATCAGCCGCGAAACCCAAGACGCGTTTGCCGTGGAAAGCCACAAGCGCGCGATCAATGCCATCGAGAAAGGCTATTTCAAAGATCAGATACTGCCGATCGAAATCAAATCGAAGAAAGGTTCCACATTCTTCGCAACCGACGAGCACGCCCGCGCCGACGCTTCCCTTGAAGGCATGGCAAAGTTGCGCGCCGTGTTCCAGAAAGACGGTAGCGTGACCGCCGGCAACGCCTCGGGTATTAACGATGGCGCCGCGGCGGTGGTCTTGATGGAGCGCAGTGCCGCCGAGAAACGCGGGCTGAAGCCGATGGCGCGTTTGGTCTCCTACAGCCACGCCGGTGTCGATCCGAAATACATGGGCATCGGCCCGGTTCCCGCCGTGCAGAAGGCGTTGGCGAGAGCCGACCTCAAAGTCAGCGATATGGACGTGATCGAATCCAATGAAGCCTTCGCCGCGCAAGCGTGCGCCGTGGCCAAAGATTTGGGCTTCGATGCGAAAAAGACCAACCCCAACGGCGGCGCCGTCGCGCTGGGCCATCCGATCGGAGCGACCGGTGCGATTCTCACTATCAAAGCGCTGTATGAACTGCAACGCATCGGCGGCCGCTACGCGCTGGTCACCATGTGTATCGGTGGCGGGCAAGGAATAGCGGCGGTGTACGAACGCATTTAATCACTGGAAACGTCAGCAACGAAAAAGCGACCTAAGGGTCGCTTTTTCGTTGTGCGGCACGGGTCTTAGCGACGTGACAACATTCCACTCAATATCCCCGCCAATTCATCGACGACTGAGCCGTTGCCGTTCTGATCGAAAAATCGGCTGACGGCGCTCATGAGGCTGGGTGCGGCTTGTTGTGCATATTCGGTTTCGCCGCCTAGCAATCCGGCGAGGCCCGACGGTCCCATTGCTTGCTGTTGCCGAGTGCGGCCAAGAAAGCCCATGACGATGGGCGCCAAGGTCACCAGCAACCGTTCCATGCTTGAGGCATCCATGCCAGTTGCTCGGGACAGCGCATTGACTACACCATTTTGCGAAGCGCCGAAAACATGTCCCAGGATGCCTAGTCCGGGGCCGCTATTGGCATCGCCGAGAAAGCCCGTCAGATCGTTCAAGATACCGCCGTCGTGGTCGTTCGAAAGGGCGTCGTATAGCGACTCGCGACCGTCGTCTTTACTTGCGTTGCGCGACAGCGCCGACAGCAGCAGCGGCACCGCCGCCGCGATGGCATTACCAGTGGTTTGCTGATTCATTCCCAGTTGGTTGCTCAGTTGGTCGAGGGTGTCCGAATCGAATTGACTCAGAATTGCGTTCATCAGTGTAGCCATGTGTTCTCCCGATTACAGTCTTTATCGATGTCATACGAGCGAATTCGTCGCGTTCTTAAGCGCAGCCGAGGAAACAGACTTCGCTTACAGCCATGTGCAAGACTTATATGAATGGTCCTTCCATAATCTTATCCTAAGTCCCTTCACCGGTCATGTGATCGTCCCAATGCCACGTTTAAAACGAGTATCATGTTCCAGATGGGGTTGATGGCATTGCTCTCGTATGGGGTCAGAAAGGGGTTTTATGGCAGAGTTCGACAAAGACAAGGTTGTTGCGGTGCTCAACCAGATTCTCGAAATGGAGCTCGCCGGGGTGGTGCGCTACACGCATTACTCGTTCTTGGTGTTTGGCTTTGGGCGCATTCCCATCGTCGCCTGGCTGCGCGACCAGGCAAACGAGTCGCTCATCCATGCACAGCAGGTGGGCGAATGGATCACCCATCTCGGCGCCTATCCGTCGCTGGAAATCGGGCCCCTGCTCGATAGCCACAAGTTTGATATCGGCGACATGATGCGCGAATCTTTGCAGGCTGAAGGTGCCGCCTTGGCGTTGTATCGGAACCTGCTCGATCTGGCGCGGGACAGTAGCGTGCCGCTCGAAGAGTTCGCGCGCCAGATGATCAGTCTCGAAGAGATGCACGCAGGCGAGGTCGAC